>CAMFSB010000048.1 GCA_945982465.1 uncultured Faecalibacterium sp.
GACGACGCGCCCGACGTCCCGCCGACGCACCCCGACTGCCCGCTGGAGGCGACGGGCGACGTTTCCGAGCTGATGGGCGCCGAGATCTACCTGTACCTGGAGTACAAGGGCAACAAGATGATCGCCCGCGTGGCGCCCACCTCCAAGGCGAAGAACGGCGATACCGTGCGCGTTGCGTTCGACAAGAACAAGGTGCATGTGTTCGACCCCGAGACCGAGCTGACCATCCTGAACTAAGGCGCGGTTCGGCTGCTTGCTGATATGCAAAAGCCCCTGCCGGGTTTCCGGCAGGGGCTTTTTTTGTACGCCTGGGTAAAACGCCGCGGCCGGCGTCAGCGCCAGCGCTGCACCTGCCGCAGCACCGCCATGATTGGTACGCACAGCGCAAACCACAGGCAGGAGTACAGTGGGCAGATCTGGCCCAGCACGTTGCCCCACAGGCTGGAGTAGTCCCACACCGACCAGTGCAGCAGCCGGTTCACCACCATGCCGGTGCCGAACTCGATGCCGGTAATGGCCGTGCTGCCCAGCACACACTGAGCAAACAACGGCAGGGCGGTCCGGCTGATGCGGCGCAGCAGCAGCAGGGCGGTCCCGCCGCACAGCAGCATCGTCCAGTGCGTGTGCCCGCGCCACAAAATTTCCAGCCCGCCGTAGCCCAGTGCCCCAATGGCAAAGGTAGCAGTGGATTCGGTGCGCGGCCGGCGCGCGCCGGCCGCCGCAGGGTCAAAACGTCCGGTAAACAAAACACATCACCCGGCTTTAGTGTTTGCCGGGTGATGTGCGTTTATGCGCAGGATGGCGCGCCGGGCGGCGCTGTATACCGGGCACGGCCGGTATGCGGCGGTTTGCTCTGCGCGCCCCGCAGGGGAGCGTACAGGCCGGGCGGCGCGGCGCTTACTTGGTCAGGCTCTTGAGCAGCTGCTGGCGGGTGTCCCACAATTTCTGCGAAAGGTCCACATAGTAGCCGTGGGGGTTTTCAAACCGCTTTACCTCGTCCCACAGCGTGCCCAGCTGGGCCTTGCAGAACTTTTTGATTTCCTGCAGGCTGGGGCTGTTGTATACGCGCTTGCCATTTTCGTAAATGGGAGTAGACAGGCACTTGGCCGTGCAGTTCACATAGGTGCGCTCTTTCCAGGTTTCCACCGGGTCAAACAGGGTAATGCCGTTCTGGGTGCTCACCGGTTCGTCCGCCATGGTGATCAGGTCGGCCATGGCCTTGCCGTCCTCATCGTAGATGCGCCACACCTTTTTCAGGCAGGGGATGGTCAGCTTTTCAATGCTCTCGCTGATCTTGATCGTGCGGGCGTAGCTGCCGGCCTCCTCCTTGATGGCGGCCAGCTTGTCCACGCCGCCGAACACCGGGTCGCTCTTGGCGGTGATCATGTTCTCGCCGATGCCGAAGCTGTCCACTCTGGCCCCCTGCAAAATCAGGTCGCGCACCAGATACTCGTCCAGAGAGTTGGACGCGCAGATGGTGCAGTCCGGGTAGCCGGCCTCGTCCAGCATTTTGCGGGCCTTTTTCGACAGATACGCGATATCGCCCGAATCGATCCGCACGCCCTTGGGGCGCTTGCCCAGGGGCTTGAGCACCTCGTCAAACACCTTGATGGCGTTGGGGATGCCCTTTTTCAGCACATTGTAGGTGTCTACCAGCAGCACGCAGGCATCCGGGTACAACTCGGCATATTTTTTGAATGCTTCGTATTCGCTGGGGAACATCTGCACCCAGCTGTGCGCCATGGTGCCGCTGGCCGGAATGCCAAAATCACGGGCGGCCATCACGCAGCTGGTGGAGCCGCAGCCGCCAATGTACGCCGCACGCGCGCCAAAGTAGGCCGCGTCGTACCCTTGCGCGCGGCGGGCGCCGAATTCCATCACCGGCCGGCCCGACGCCGCCCGCACGATGCGGCTGGCCTTGGTGGCGATCAGGCACTGATGGTTAAAGGTGACCAGCAGCAGCGTTTCGATCAGCTGGCACTCGATGCAGGGCCCCTCCACCGTCACGATCGGCTCGTGGGGGAAGATGGGCGTGCCCTCCTCGATGGCCCAGATGTTGCAGTGGAATTCAAAATCGCGCAGGTACGCCAGGAATTTTTCGTTGAACACGCCGGTGCCGCGCAGATAGGCGATGTCCTCATCGGTGAATTTCAGATTGTCGATGGCGGAAATGAACTGCTCCAGCCCGGCCATGACAGCGTAGCCGCCGCCGTCCGGCACGCGCCGGAAAAACATGTCAAAGACGCTGATCTTGTCTTCGTATCCCTCGTCGAAATAGCCGGCGGACATGGTCAACTCGTAAAAGTCCGTCATGGTGGTCAGGTTGCGCTTTACATCAAACATGTGTGTTCAGCTTCTTTCCTTCTTCTATTGGGGCGGGGCCTGCCGGCCCTGCCGGTGATGGACGACGGCAACAGGCTTACCGCCGGCGGATCCGTTTGGACTTCTGTTCGCGCACAGCATGCACGGCAAACCATACCAGGTACGCGGCAAGGGCCAGCACGCTCAAGACCACAACGACACGGAAATACAGGCTGCCGAAAAATTCCTGCAGCTTGGCCACCGTGAACAGCACGGTGTTGCGCTCCACATCCTGGCCGGCCAGCAGGTCCACTGTGCCGATCTCCTCCCCGGCCAGCAGCAGCGTGACCGAGCCGACCACGTCCCCCTGCCTGACCGGCGCATACACCGCGTCGGGCAGGTTGAACCGCTTTTGCGTCACGGTGCTGTCGCTGGTGGAGGGCAGAATGGTCATCATGCTGTCGGCCGGGTACAGCATCAGGGTATCGGTGTCCAGCGAATATTTCACCTTTACCTCGCACAGCGGCTCGTCGGTATCCAGCGCGGGCTGGATCGAAAAGCTGCTGTACACCCAGTCCAAAAGCTGCGAGGTCTCGTACAAAGCCGGGCGCCGGGTGGCGTAGCCGTAGGCATCGCAGGTGTCAGGGCTGTTCATCACGCAGAAAATATAGGTTTCGCCGTTCTGCGTGGCCCAGGAGACCAGGCTCTGGGTGCCGGCGTCCTGCACATAGCCGCTGACATCGGTTTTGCCGCCTCGCACTGCCTCGCGGTAAAACTTGCCGCCGGCGCTTTTGCTGATCATCTTGTTGTAGTTCTGGATGTCGTACGGCGAGGCGTGGCGGGTGTTGGCGGGCATGGTGTAATTGTAGGCGCCCGCGATCTCCACAAACACGTCAAAGCTCATCAGATAGCGCAGGATCAGGTACATGTCGCGCGCGGTGGTCACATTGCCGCTGTCGATGCCGCAGGCGTCGGTCCACACGCTGCCGGTGGTGCCGATGCGCTGGGATAAGCGGTTCATCTGGATCACCCAGCCCGTCAAATCCCCGCCCGAAAGGCAGTACGCCGTGGTCATCGTTACCTCGTTGGCGTTGCGCAGCATGATGGCGTACAGCGCCTGGCGCAGTGTCAGCGTTTCGCCGATGCGCACGTCGGCGTGGTCGTCGGTGCCCAGCACGTAGTCAGAAATGGCCTGCGGCTGGGTCACAGTGGTGGTGTCCAGCGCATCGCCATAGTTGGCCAGCACCAGCGCCACGGTCATCAGCTGGGTCAGGCTGTGGGCCTGCACCTGCTGTTCGGAGTTCTTTTCGTAAATAATGATGTTGGTATCGGTATTCACCACATAGGCACTTTCGGCCTGGACCGTATACACGGCGCTGGGGTCGTACCCTACCGCCGCGGCGGGCATGGCCAGCGCGGCGGCAATGCAGAAAGCCACAAGCAGGGCGGCAAATCGTTTCATGTAGACAATTCCCTCAAAAAGCGATAGAATATCAAACAGCGGAGCGCGCAGCGCGTCCGCAGGCAAAGCGGTTACAGGCACCAAGGTGTCAAGACAATGGTGTTATCCTGTATTATACCAGTTCCGGGCACAATAGGAAAGCGTTTTTACGGAAAATTCAGAGTTTCAAACACAGAGGTGCGCGCGGCCCCCGCCGCTGGCAATGCGGGCGGCGCGGCACGGAGGACGGTATGATCTATATCACAGGGGATGTACACGGCGATCTGGGCCGGTTCCGGCAGGGCAGGCTGCGCTGGCTGGGCAAAAAGGATACCGTGATCGTGCTGGGGGATTTCGGCTTTGTATGGGACGGCGGCAGGGAGGAGCAGAAGGCTCTGGCCTGGCTGGCAAAGCGCCGCTGCACGATTTTGTTTCTGGACGGCTGCAACGAAAACTATGACCTGCTGGCCCGCTACCCGGTGACGGAGGCCTTTGGCGGCCGGGTGCAGAACCTGGGCGGCAATGTGTACCATGTGTGCCGCGGCAGCGTGCTGACGCTGGAGGGCAGGAAGATCCTGTGCTTTGGCGGCGGTGAAACGGTGGACAAGGAAGAGCGCGAGCCGGGCGTGAACTGGTGGAAAGAGGAAATGCCCACCAGCGAGGAGTACGCCTACTGCGAGCAGAACCTGGAAGCCTGCGGCCATCAGGTGGACTACGTGCTCACCCACGATGCGCCCACCAAGCTGCTGGATTTTACCGGCCTGCCGGAGCACGAGGTGAACCGGCTGCACTGTTTTCTGGATAAGGTGATCCTGGAAACGGACTACAAAAAATGGTACTTCGGCCGGTATCACAGGGATCTGACCCTTTCGCGCAAGGCAGCCTGCGTGTTCCGCGGGGTGCTGGCGCTGGAATGACCCGCCGGAAAAACGGAGCTTTCCGTAACAATATAGACAAAAGCGCGGCGTTCCATGCACCGCGCGGGGAGCTGGCATGATATTCAAGACTTTGAAAAACAAACGTATTACGCCCAGCCAGATCATCATTCTGGGCTTTCTGGCGCTGATTCTGGCGGGCACGGTGCTGCTGATGCTGCCCTTTGCCACGCAGGACGGCCATGGCGCGCCGCTGCTGGACGCGCTGTTCACCGCCACCTCGGCCACCTGTGTGACGGGCCTGGTCGTGCAGGATACGGCGAGCTACTGGTCGGCGTTCGGCCAGGGGGTGATCCTGGTGCTGATCCAGATCGGCGGCCTGGGCGTGGTGACCATGGGCATCACCATCGCCATGGTCACAGGCCGGCGCATCGGGCTCAAGCAGCGCTGGGTCATGCAGGAATCCATCTCCGCCCCGCAGATGGGCGGCATCCTGCGCCAGACCCGGTTCATCCTGCGGGCGGTGCTGGGCATCGAGCTGACCGGCGCGGTGCTGCTGCTGGGGCCGTTTATCCGGCAGTTCGGCCCGCTGCGGGGCGTGTGGTACGCGGTGTTCCATTCCATTTCGGCGTTCTGCAACGCGGGCTTTGACCTGATGGGCATCCGCGAGCCGTTTTCGTCGCTGACCACGCTGGGCGGCAGCGTACCGGTGGCGCTGACGCTTTCGGCGCTGATTATCGTGGGCGGCCTGGGCTTTTTTACCTGGCGCGATCTGTACGACAACCGCCTGCGCTGGAAGCGCTACACCCTGCAGACCAAGCTGGTGTTGGTGACCACGGCCGTGCTGCTGCTGGGCGGGTTCGTGTTTTTCCTGTACGAGTTCAGCCAGCCCCAGTGGCGGCATTTGAGCGCCGGCCGCCGCGTGCTGGAGGCGTGGTTCCAATCGGTCACCACCCGCACGGCGGGCTTTAACATGGCGGACCTGACGGCGATGGACCCGGCGGCCCAGCTGGTGACCATCCTGCTGATGCTGGTGGGCGGCTCGCCCGGCTCCACGGCCGGCGGCTTCAAAACCACCACGCTGGCGGTGCTGGTGCTGGGTACGCGGGCGGTGTTCCGCCATCGCAGCAGCGCGCAGTGTTTTGGCCGGCGCATCAGCGACGAAACGCTGCGTAACGCATCGGCCCTGCTGACACTGTATGTGGGGCTGTTTTTGGGCGGCGGGCTGCTGATCTGCTGCATCGACGGCGTGCCGCTGATGGGCGCTTTGTTTGAATCCGCTTCGGCGGTGGGCACGGTAGGCCTTTCGCTGGGGCTGACGCCGGGTTTGAGCGTCGTGTCGCATTTGATCCTGATTTTTTTGATGGTGTTTGGCCGCGTGGGCGGCCTGACGATGATTTACGCCGTTACGTCGGGGGCTGCGCCGGAGCGCTCGCAGCTGCCGCAGGAACGGGTGACCGTGGGCTGAAACCCCGCATACAAGCAGAAAAGGAGAGTTTGTCCGGATGAAATCTGTATTGTTGATCGGCCTGGGCCGCCTGGGCCGCCACATGGCGGTAAAGCTGCATGAGCTGGACCACGAAGTAATGGCGGTGGATAAGAACGAACAGCGTGTAAACGACGCGCTGCCCTTTGTGACCAACGCCCAGATCGGCGACAGCACCGACGAGCAGTTCATTGCGTCGCTGGGGGTGCGCAACTTTGATTTGTGCGTGGTGACCATCGGCGACGATTTTCAAAGCTCGCTGGAAACCACCGCCCTGCTGAAGGACCTGGGCGCGCGGTTTGTGCTGGCCCGCGCCTCGCGGGAGGTGCACGCCAAGTTTCTGCTGCGCAACGGCGCCGACCAGATCCTGTACCCGGAAAAGCAGTCCGGCGACTGGGCCGCGGTGCGCTATACCAGCGACCATATCTTTGACTATATCCAGCTTTCGGGCCAGTACGCCATTTACGAAACGGCGGTGCCCGAAGCCTGGCTGGGCAAGACGCTTAAGGAACTGGCCGTGCGCCAGCGCTACCATGTGAACATCCTGGCCACCAAGCACAATGGGGTGCTGGACCCCATGCCCGGGGCAGAGCACGCGTTCCATGCTGAGGAAACGCTGCTGGTGCTGGGCGACAATAAGGACATCCAGAAGTTTTTGAAGCTGTGACCGGACGGCCGCAGGCAGAAATACAAAAAACAGGCCGGCCCCGGATGAGGCCGGCCTGTTTGCAGTTGCGATGCAGCGGTTATACCGGCAAAAGCCATAAGGCCAGCGCCGCAAGCGCCCGCCACAGCACCGGCACCAGCAGGCCGGGCAGGAAATTTGCCACCTTGATGTGGTAGCTTTCGCTCATAAAATTCACGCCGATACAGGCCACCATTACAAAGCCGGCGGCGCAGATCTGGTGCAGCAGCTCGCCCTGCAGCACCGGGGCCAACCAGCCGGCGCACAGCGTGATGGCGCCCTGGTATATCAGCACCGGGATGGCAGAAAAGATCACCCCCGGCCCCATGCCGGCGGCCAGTACAATGCTGGTGATGCCGTCCAGCACGCCTTTGGTGACCAGCGTGCTGGGGTCGCCCAGCAAGCCGTCGTTGATCGCCCCCACAATGGCCATGGCGCCCACGCAGTAGATCAGCGTGCCGTTGACAAAGCTCTGCGCAAAGCCGGAAAGATGCAGCGTGCGCTCCACCCAGCCGCCCAGCCTGTCCAGCCGGTCCTCAATGCCGATCACCTCGCCGGCCAGTGCGCCCAGGATCAGGCTGAACACCAGCATCAGCTCGCCCGACGAGGCCAGCGCCCCGGTAGCGGGGTCTGCGGTGACCATATTGGTAATGGCACCGTTCAGCCCGATCATGATGACCGCTAGCCCGGTGGCCCGGTGTACGGCGGTCTCCAGCCGGGGGCTGATGCCCTTTTTGATCAGCAGGCCGGCGCAGCCCCCTGCCACGATCATGCCCGCGTTTGCCAATGTTCCGATCATTTCACATTCCCTCACAGTTCCCTGTACAGTCTGCGCGCTGCGCCGCGGCCAAGGCCCGGTGTGGCGCGCTTTTTCAGTGTATACTTTTTTGTCCTGAAGTGCAAGAGGGAAGCGTCAATTCATGGCGCCGGCCTTTTCAAACATGCGGTCTACCATCTGCGCCAGCAGGCGGTGTTCGGGGGCCTGCAGGGCAGGGTCCTGGGCCAGCATGGCCAACGCCTCGGCCTGGGCGGCGTTCAGCGTGCGGGTATCGGTCATCAGGTCCGCGATCTGCAGCGCCGGCAGGCCGTGCTGGCGGCTGCCAAAAAAGTCGCCGGGGCCGCGGGTCTCTAAATCGTACTGCGCCACCGCAAAGCCGTCGGTGGTGGAACACAAAAACTTCAGCCGCTTTTGCACGGCTTCGCCCTCGTGGTCGCTGACCAGGAAGCACCAGCTTTCGCCCGCGCCGCGCCCTACCCGGCCGCGCAGCTGGTGCAGCGCCGAAAGACCGTACCGTTCCGCGTTTTCGATCACCATCACGGTGGCGTTGGGCACGTCCACCCCTACTTCGATCACGGTGGTGGACACCAGCGCGTCCAGCTCGCCGGCCTTGAATGCCTCCATCACGGCGGCCTTTTCCTTTGGCTTGAGCCGGCCGTGCATCAGCCCCACCCGGCGGCGGGGCAGCAAGGCCTTGGCGGTCTGCTCGTAATAGGTCTTTACCGCGTTCAGCGCGGTGTCGCTCTCCTCAATGGCTGGGCACACGATGGAGGCCTGATGCCCGGCGGCGATCTCCCGGTCGAGGAAGCCGTACAAATCTGCCCGTCGCTTGCCGGTCAAATAGCGGGTCTTGACGGGCTGGCGGCCCGGCGGCAGTTCGTCCAATACCGAAATGTCCAGATCGCCGTACAGCAGCAGCCCCAGCGTGCGGGGAATGGGAGTGGCGCTCATCACCAAAAGGTGCGGCCGCTGTGCCTTGCCCGCCAGCAGCCCGCGCTGCCGCACGCCGAACCGGTGCTGCTCGTCGATGACGGCCAGCCCCAGACGGTAAAATTCCACACCCTCGCTCAAAATGGCGTGGGTTCCCACCACCACATCGGCTGCGCCGCTGCGCAGGGCGGCCAGCGCGGCCCGCTTGGCGGCGGCCCGCATACCGCCGGTCAGCAGCACAATGTTCAGCCCAAAGCTGCCCAGCGTCCGGGCCAGGCTGTCGGCATGCTGCTGCGCCAGAATTTCGGTGGGGGCCATCAGCGTGGCCTGATAGCCGTTTTGGGCGGCCGCCCAGATGGCGGCGGCGGCCACCAGCGTTTTGCCGCTGCCCACATCGCCCTGCAGCAGCCGGTTCATGGCGGTGGGGCCGGCGATGTCGGCCAGGATCTCCCCGGCGGCCCGGCCGTGCGCGCCGGGGCGGGCAAAGCGCCGGCTCCGCCAGACCCCCCCCGCCGCCCCCCCCCCCAC
>CAMFSB010000049.1 GCA_945982465.1 uncultured Faecalibacterium sp.
TGGCCGACGAAAGCAAGTGGACGATTTTGAGCGCGGAACCGCTGTTTTCGTCACATTGACCATTATGGCACCGAAAAATTTTCTGTTTTGCCAAACGCTTTTTCGCGCGAATTTTTCTATAAATATGGATTTTTGTTTCCATTTTGGCGTACTTTTCTGCCCTTTGCCAAACCCGCATTCATAACGCATTCATAACAAAACCGGTTTTGGCTCCCGCGGGCGGGCCGTCAAAGGGACGTGATTTTTACGGGAAAAGTACAAAAAAACAACCGTATAACGAAAAAAATCCCCAGCCTTTCGGCTGAGGATTTTTGGTCCGAGTGGCGAGAATCGAACTCACGGCCTCTTGAACCCCATTCAAGCGCGCTACCAAAACTGCGCTACACCCGGATATCGCTTCGTGCAAGCCGCTTGGCTCGCTCGCGACAATAGATATTATAGCCGTTTGGGCGGCTTCTGTCAACAGAAACTTGCCAAAAAAACAGGATTTTTTTATTTTGTCTGAAAACATACGCAGCTGCGATCGTTCCGGGCAGCTTCGCTGCGCCGCCGCCCGGGCAAAGGCCGGCGCGGCGTCAGCCCAGATAGCTCAGCTCGCCGGTTTTGAAATTGTAAAACGGCAGGCGATGGGTGTCGCGCAGCGAGGTATACTCCTCTCCTGCCACGATGATGTGATCCTGTACATGCACGCCCAAAAGGCCCAGTGCGCGCATCGCGTTTCCTGTCGCGACAATGTCCTCCTTGGACGGCAGCGCCACGCCGCCCGGGTGATTGTGCGCCAGCACCACGATGGACGCACCCGCCGCCACGGTCTCGGTGGCGATCTTGTTCACGCCGATGTCCACGGCGCTCACGGTGCCTGTGTTCAGCCATACCGTGCGCAGCAGCCTGCGCCGTTCGTCCAGCGCCAGAAGCAGTAGGCTCTCGCGCTTTTGCCCGCGGAACAGCGGCACCAGATACTCGCCCAGCTGGGCCGTGGTGGTAAAGCGGCGCGTGCCCTTGCTGCGGCTGACCGCATAATAGCGGTCCACCGCGGGCAGCATGTGCAGAAAACGGGCCGCCGCCGGGCCGATGCCTTCCACGGTGCGCAACTCCTCCTCGGACGCTTCCAGCACGCCCGCAAAGCTGCCGAAACGCTCAATCAATGCGTGCGCAAGCGGGTTGGTATCGCGCCGCGGGATCACAAAAAACAGCAGATATTCCAGCGCCTCGTGTTCTTCCAGGCTATCCAGCCCGTATTTTTCCACCCTGCGGCGCATGCGTTCGCGATGGTTTTCGTGCACCGGCCGATTCTTAGCGTTTTTTGGGCCGTCCGCCATAGCTGTCCCCCCACTCTGCCGCAAGTATTTTCGCGCAAAATCCCTTTACGCGAAGTTAGGTTTATTATATACTACTTTCGAGAGAAATGAAAGCGAGCATTTTCCATGAAGCGATATATTGCCTCTGCAAACGACGAGGGGCAGCGTCTTTCGCGCTTTGTGCAAAGCGTGACGGCCGGCCTGCCCACCAGCCTTTTGTACAAGAGCTTCCGCAACAAGCGCATCAAGGTGAACGGCAAACGCGGCGCGGCCGATGACCGGCGGCACCAGGGCGACGTGAGCGAACTGTATCTCAACGATGAGTGTTTCCCCGCCGCGCCCCCTGCTGCCAAACCCGCAAAGCCGCCGCGCAAGCAGCCTGCCGTGTCGGTGTTTTACGAGGATGACAAGATCGCCGTGCTGTACAAGCCTGCCCATCTGCTGTGCCATAGCGACCGCACCGGCGACGCCAATCTGGTGGATGCCTTCACCGCCTATCTGACCGAACAGGGCGAATACGACCCCAGCGGGGAAAACCGCTTCAAGCCCGGTATCTGCAACCGGCTGGACCGGGGCACCGAGGGGCTGGTGGTGGCGGCCAAAAGCTACGCGGCGCTGCGCGATATGAACGAGATCATCCGCACGGATCGCATGAAAAAGGACTACTACACCATCACCGTGGGCATCCCGCCCAGCGGCCGCTTTACTGCCTGGTGGGAGCACGACGAAGCCAAAAACAAGGTCGGCATCCACGCCCACCCCGATCAGGCCGGCAAACGCAAGCAGATCGTGACCGACGTGGACGTGCTGGAGACCATCGGCCCGTTCGCGCTGTGCCGCGTGGGGCTGGTGACCGGGCGCACCCACCAGATCCGCGCCCATCTGGCGTACCTGGGGCGGCCGGTGCTGGGCGACATCAAATACGGCAACCGCAAAATGAACGCCCAGACCGGCACCAAAACGCAGGCGCTGTGCGCGGCGCGCATCCGGTTTGTGGATATCCCGGCCGAAAACTCCCTTGCCTACCTGAACGGCAAGGTCATCAAACTGAAAGACCCGGCGATCCTGGCGCAGTTCCCCAAGCTGGGCTGCGCCGCACCTATTGGCGCAGCTTTCTGGTTTGCCTGGTGGCCGGGCTGCTGACCGGCCGCCTGCTGAACCTGACGAGCCGTCTGCAGGCGGATGACCTGCATGGCCTGCTGGGCCTGCTGGCCGGGCTGCTGGGGCTGGTGCTGGGGCTGGCGGCGCTGGCCTGGTCGATCTTCGGCGTGACCGCGCTGACGGTGGGCTGGAAGCGCTATATGATGGAAAGCCGGCTTGGCAACAGCCCGTTCGACACGCTGTTTTCCGGCTTCCACATCGGCTATCTGAACAGCGTCAAGGTGATGGTGTGGTACGGCGTGCAGGTCTTTTTGTATACGCTGCTGCTGGTGGTGCCCGGCATCATCAAAAGCTACGAATACTGCCTGGTGCCCTATCTGCTGGCCGAAAACCCGTATCTGGAACCGCGCCGCGCGCTGGAGCTTTCCAAGCTGATGACCGACGGCGAAAAGTGGAACATCTTTGTGCTG
Organism: uncultured Faecalibacterium sp.; assembly: GCA_945982465.1. Lineage (GTDB taxonomy): Bacteria > Bacillota > Clostridia > Oscillospirales > Ruminococcaceae > Faecalibacterium. The sequence goes on from CAMFSB010000049.1 coordinate 2,870, forward strand.
CAGCTTTCGTTCATCGGGTGGTTTATCCTGGGGTCCCTCGCGTTCGGGCTGGGCAACTTGTTCGTCACGCCTTACTACGAGGCGGCCTTTGCCGAGCTGTACGCCGCGCTGCGCGCCAAGGCGTTCTCGCTGGGCTATACCGACGAGCACGAGCTGGGCGGTTTTGTAAAGCATCCGCTTTGACCGGCGGCAAAGCCGCGGCGTTTGCCGCGCTTTTTGTGTGAATATCCCGCCTTTGGCCGGTGCATACTAGCAGTACCAAAACAAAGGAGGGTGATTCCAGATGGAGAATACCGGCGTTTCGTGCGATGTTTTTGAATGCAAGCACAATGTGGCGGGCTGCAAATGCGACCTGGCCGAGATCAAGGTCACCGAAAAGTGCACCTGCAGCAGCCAGTCGGTCGAGATCCCGCACTATTGCCAGAGCTACGAAAAAATGTAAGCTCCGGCCCCGTATATCCCCTGCCGCCCGCAAAGCCGGGCGGCTTTTTTTGCGGGCGGGGGCGAACGCCGCGTGCGGAACAGGCCCCGCGGCACACAGCCCGTACAGGCGGTACGGGAATATCCCGCCGCCGGTGTGAGCCGTTCGCAGCCCCAGTGGGACACCGCGTAAACGGCGCTCCGCCGCGCAAAAAAGCTGCGCATCCCCGCACAGCTTTGCCCGGCCAATAAACAGCAGCCGCCCGCGTCCCGGCCGGGACGCGGGCGGCTGCTGTTTACACGGTGAGCCTTTTCAGCTTATCACGCACGGAACACCACGCTGCCGTCAATGAGCACGGCCTGCACGCGGGTGGACACCTCGAATGGGCTTCCGTTGGTAAGCACCACGTCGGCGTCCTTGCCCACTTCCAGCGAGCCGACCCGGTCGGCCACGCCGATGTGGCGGGCCGGGTTGATGGTGATGGCGCGCAGCGCGTCAAACGGGTCCAACCCGGCCTTGATCGCCAGCCCGGCGCACAGCGGCAGGTAATGCTGCGGGATGACCGGCGAATCCGTGATGATGGACACGTCGCATCCCGCCTGCGTCAGCACGCGGGGCGTGTCCCAGCTTTTGTTCTGCAGCTCAAACTTGGTGGCGTGGGTCAGCGTGGGGCCTACCGCCAGCGGCACATGCTCTTTGGCCAGCTCGTCAGCCACCAGATGCCCCTCGGTCACATGCTCCAGCGTGATGTTCACATCGAACTCGCGGGCAATGCGCAGGGCCGTGAAAAAGTCGTTGGCCTGATGGGCGTGCGCTTTCAGCGGGATCTTCTTTTCCAGCACCGGCAGCAGCGCTTCCAGCTTCATGTCATATTTGGGCATTTTGGCCGCGTCGCCCGCCGCCGCCTGCTTGCGCGCCTGATAATCCCGGGCGCTGGCCAGCGCCTCGCGCAGGATGGACGCGGTGGACATGCGGGAGGAATCGCACTTGTTCTGGTAGCAGCGCTTGGGGTTTTCGCCAAAGGCGCACTTCATGGCGGCCGCTTCCCTGACGATCATGTTGTCCACGCGGCAACCACAGGTCTTGATGACCGCAAAGGTGCCGCCCAGCACGTTGGCGCTGCCCGGGCCGGTGCACACGCAGGTCACCCCGGCTTCCCGCGCCATGGCAAAGGTGGGATCCATGGGGTTGATGCCGTCGATGCCGCGCAGCTGCGGCGAGCAGATGTCGTTCATCTCGTTGTAGTCGTGGCCCTCGTAGCCGATGCCGTAGCCGTCCAGCCCGATATGGCTGTGCGCCTCCACAAAGCCGGGGTACACCTCCAGCCCGGCGGCATCCAGCACCTCGCAGCCTTCCGGCAGGGCCAGCTGCTTGCCGATGGCTCGGATCTTCCCGTCCTCGATCAGCAGGTCGGCCTGGTAGGGTTCGCGGTTCACCGCATCGTGGATGCGGCCGTTTTGAATGCAGAGAAACATTTTTTCTTCCTTTCTGCCGGGCGGCCAGCCAAAGCCGCCTGCCCGCACGCGCATTTATCTGTATATCTGTTTTACTTGCCGGCGATGGTCAGGCCCTCCACCAGTACCCTGGGCGCGCCAAAGCTGGTAATGCCGGTGGCCCGGGGCAGCTTGACGGTATCAGCCACGGCGGTGATCTGCTTGAGAAGCTGGTAGAAGTTGCCCGCCACGGTAAAGGACTTGACTGCCCGGGTCTTTTTGCCGTTCTCGATCATAAAGCCGGCGCTTTGCAGCGAAAAATCGCCCGAGATCACGTTGGCGCCCGCGTGCAGGCCGCCCAGCGAGTTGATGTATACGCCGCTGCCCGCCTTTTGCAGCAGCTCGTCCTCGGTACAGCCGCCCGGCGCCAGATACAGCGTGAACGGGCTGACCGAGATCTTTGCACCATAGCCACTCTTGGCCGCGTTGCCGGTGGTTTCACGGCCGGCCGCCGCCGCAGTTTTCAGGTTATAGAGCAGAGTTTTGAGGGTGCCGTTTTCGATCACGTTTTTGCAATGGGCCGGCGAGCCTTCCGCGTCAAACGGGATGGGCATCGGGCTGCCCGGATAGAACGGGTCGTCCACCAGCGTAACGCTGGGGGCTGCAATGGCCTCGCCCTCCTTGCCTGCCAGCAGCGAAAGGCCTTTCTGCGCGTTTTCCGACGAGAATACCGGCGAATAGGTGCCCAGCAGTTCGCTCATGGCCTCGGGCGAGAACACCACCGGATAGGCGCCGGTGGGCGCCACGTCCGCCTCCAGCCGGGCCTTGGCCGCGGCGGCGGTCTGCGCCGCCAGCGCCGGCAGGTCCAGCGTGTCCAGCGCGCCGGTTTTCAGTGTAAAGTCATCTGCCTTTTCAGTCCCATCGGTGGCGACCGCATGCAACATCACCGCCGACAGGGTGTTTTCGTATTCCAGATCCAGGCCATTGGAGTTGGAGATCGCGATCTTCAGCCGCTGTGCCAGCGCGTCGGTCACGGTGCCGTCCACCACGGCCGGGTCCGCCGCGTACAGCGCCTTCTGCGCGTCCAGCGCGGTGCGGATCAGCGCGTCGGTCGCGGGCATCTCATCTGCCTGCGGCGCAAAGGCTTCGTAGTCTTTGCCGCCCTGGCCCAGCACCTCGGGCGTGTCCGCTTCGAGCACGGCGGCGTTGTCGGCCGCGCGGCGCACCAGCGCCTGCGCCGCCGCTTCGCTCAGCTCCTCGGTGGAAGCATAGCCCATTTTTCCGTTGACCACGCAACGCAGGCACACGCCGCCGTCCACTGCCGCTGTAAAGTCGTTTACCTGGTCGCGGAACACCTCCACGCTGGTGCTCTCGGCCGTTTGATAGTACAGTTCATATTCGGCCACGCCCCGGGCCGCAGCCGCGGCGATGACCGCCTGTTTGAAAGCCTGAAATTCCATGTTGCTCTGCCCTCCTTATCTGCCGCCGACCGTGATGGACGAAACGCGGATCAGCGGCTGGCCCACGTTGGTGGGGATGGAGCCGCTGGACGAGCCGCACATGCCCTGGCCGCATTCCATGTTGGTGCCCACCATGTCAATGTTCATCAGCACGTCGGAGCCTTTGCCCACCAGGCTGGCGCCGCGCACCGGCTCACACACCTTGCCGTTGCGGATGATGTAGCCCTCGTTGACCGCGAAGTTGAATTCGCCGGTGGTGGGGTTCACCGAGCCGCCACCCATCTCCCTGGCGTACAGGCCGTATTCGATGGAGGCGATGATATCATCGTTGTTGTCGGTACCATTGGCGATGTAGGTGTTGGTCATGCGGGAGGTAGGGGTATAGGCGTAGCTCTGGCGGCGGGCATTGCCAGTAGAGGGCACGCCCATGCGCCGGCCGTTGAACTGATCCACCATGTACATCTGCAGAATGCCGTCCTTGATGAGCACGTTCTTCTGCGCGGGGGTGCCCTCGTCGTCGATGTTAATGGAGCCCCACGCGCCCGGCACGGTGCCGTCGTCGATGGCAGTGACCTTGGGGTTGGCGATCTGCTGGCCCAGCTTGCCCGCAAACTGCGAACGGCCGTAGGCCACGCTGGTGGCCTCCAGCGAATGGCCGCAGGCCTCGTGGAAGATCACGCCGCCAAACCCGTTGCCGATGGCCACCGGCATGACGCCGGCCGGGCAGTAGCCTGCCCCGGCCATGACCACCGCCTGGCGGGCCGCCTCGCGGCCCACTTCCTTGGGGTCGATGGTCTCGAACATCTCCAGGCCCATGCGCCGACCCGGCCGGCAGCCGCCGGTCTGGGTCTCGCCGTTTTTCTCAGCCACGGCGCTGATCATCATGCGGGTGCGGATCTGCCGGTCCTGGGCGTACAGGCCCTCGCTGCTGGCGATGAGGATGCGGTGATCCACCCCCAGCAGCGTGCCGGACACCTGCCGGATGCACTCGTCATACTCCCGCGCGGCAAAATACCCCTCTTTGAGCAGGGCAACCTTTTCGGCGTTGGACACCGACGAGGGCACAACGCGGATGGGGTGGATATCCCCGAACAGGCGTTCGTGCAGCGTGATGGAAAGGGCCGCTGTGCCCTGCCCCAGCGCCTCCGCCGCCTTTTCCGCACAGCGCAGCAGGCCCTGCTCGGTGGTATCGACGGTAGTGGCCATCACGCTGCGCAGGCCCTTGTACACGCGCACGGCCGCGCCCGCGATCACGGTGTCGTTGATGGAATCGACCCGATCCGCGATCATATTGATGGAATGATTGAGGGTGTTTTCGGCAAACAGTTCGGCATAGTCCGCGCCGGTGGACGCGGCTTTAGACAAAACACGTTCGCAGACTTCTTTTGAGATCATGGATGCAGCTCCTTTTCTGTTGTATTCTTCGCCGGATGTTCTGCGGGGCCAGGCTGCCCCTGCGCCCCGCATCCGGAACAGCTCCAAAATTATTCTACCATTTTCGCGGCAGGATGCAACCCCGCAAAGCACCCTCGGCACACCGCTTGCATTTTTCGCCGCCCTGTGGTACGTTACAGCTAACCACTTGAACGCATCGGTCTGTTTTTGGGCCGCAGGAGGGATCCGCATGCATCTGTTTTTGACCAGCAGCCCCAGCGGCTGCCCCTTTGACCCCGGGCCGGAGATCCCGGTTCTGGATGAAGCCAACGGCTTTGCCGGCCGGCTGCGGTCGGTATGGCCCGCAACGCCGCCCCGGGGCCTGCTTTTGGCGGCCGACCCGGGCTGCGCCGAGGTCAACGACCGGATCGCCGCCGTTTTTGCCGCCTGCCTGGCACAGGCCGGCCTGCCGCTGGACGGCATGGCCGTGTGCGACGGCCGCAATGGCGCCCAGCTGCCGGCGCTGCTGGCGCGCAGCGGTTTTGTGATGCTGTGCGGCGGCCATGTGCCCACCCAGAACCGCTTTTTTGCCGCCATCGGCGCGGCCGATGCGCTGCGAGACTACGACGGCATTGTGCTGGGGGTAAGCGCCGGCACCATGAACGCCGCCCGGCAGGTGTACGCCCAGCCCGAGGAGCCGGGCGAGGCCGCCGACCCCGCCTTTGCGCGCTGGCTGCCCGGCCTGGCGCTGACCGAGGCCAACATTCTGCCGCATTTTCAGAAAACGCGGGACTGGGCGGTGGACGGTCTGCGTCTGCTGGAGGACATCGCCTTGCCGGACAGCTATGGGCATTGCTTGTACGCCCTGCCGGACGGCTCCTATGTGTACAGCGACGGACGGCACGAAACACTGTACGGCGAGGCCTGGCGCATCGCCGAAGGCCGCATGGAAAAGCTGTGCGAAAACGGGCAAAGCGTGCGGCTGCGGTAGGTTTTTGCAGCAGCCGGAAACCGCCCGAGGGGCCTGCCCTGCCGCCCCCTGATACAAAGCAAGCCCCGCGCCCCCGCAGCATGCTGCGGGGGCGCGGGGCTTTTGTCAGGTCGCCTTCCGACGGGGTGTTTTAGTAGGTCAGGCCGAAGTTCAGTTCGTAGTAATTGCCGGCTGCATCACGGTAGGCGTAGGCCTTGCCGTTTTCGTCCTTCAGGCTGTCGGGGATGTACTGGTCCTTATCATAGCCGGGGACGTCGTTGGGGCTGATGCACACGCCGTCGGCGTTCACAGCCAGCACCTCATCGCCGCGGGGCAGCGTGACGGGCAGCTTGCCGGTGGGGGCAAAGCGGCCGAAGAACACGTCCATCGTGGCGGTGGGATAGGTATCGATGCCCACGGTCAGCGCGGCTACATACGGCTCCACATTGCCCCCCTGCCCGGCCCGCGGGCCGGGGA
>CAMFSB010000050.1 GCA_945982465.1 uncultured Faecalibacterium sp.
GGCGGTGGTCTACGGCGGCACCGAGCCGCAGCCTGCCCGCACCGACCCCGAAAGCGCGCTGCGCCGCAGCCTTGAAAAGTGCGGCGGAACGCCCTTTTTGCCGGAAATTGTGGAAGTTGAAATGGATGGCGGGCCCTGGTATGTGCCCGGCGGCTGTGTCAACGAGCTGCGCCGCGCCGCGCTGGAAGCGCTGCTGCATAAGCGCGAGACGCCCCGCCCCTGGCCGGTGACAGAGCAGCATCTGCCCGCGGCGTTGGCGGCACAAAGGCACGCGGCGCCGGCCCGGCTGCCGCTGCGCGCCCGTTTTGCCGCCTGGGAGCAGGTGCCCGAGGAGATGATCCCGCAGCTGGAACGGCTGATCCTGCCGCTGGCCGAGGCGGACCAGGTGCCGCCGCAGCACCGGGCCAAAACCATTCTGGAACTGCCGCGCGCCATGTTCGGCGCGCTGGAGGAGGATACTGCCCGCCGCATCGCGGCCACAAGCGGGGCGGGCTTTGCCGGGTACGAAGCCAACAACATCGCCCATCTGCGGCTGGCCGGCGGCCTGCCGCTGGCCGGGGGGCTGGGGCTGAACATCACCAACCCGCTGGCCGCCCAGCGGTACGCGGAGCTGGGGCTTTCGGCGCTGCTGGTGCTGCCCGAGGTCAAAGACAGCGATATCGTCTGCATTGCGCCGCAAAACGCGGCCGGGCCGGTGCCCACCGGGGCGGTGGTGTACGGCCGCATGCCGCTGATGCTGACCCGCGCCTGCCCGCTGCACAACCTGCACGGCTGCGCCGGGTGCCCGCGCCGGGGCGAGCTGACCGACCGCAAGGCAAAAAAGTTCCCGGTGCGGTGCGGGCTGGGCGTGCGCACCATCTATAACCCGGTGCCCATTTATATGGGCGACAGGCCGGGCGCGCTGGCCGTGGACTGGGGCTGCGCCTGGTTTTCGGTCGAGACACGGCAGCAGGCGGCGCATATATTGGAGCTGCTGCAGAACGGCGCACCTTTCGACGGCGAATTCACGCGCGGGCTGTATTTTAAAGGTACCGCCTGACCCGGCCGCGGCATACAGGCAAAAAACAGACAGAAAAGCGAGGAAACGGCAATGGCATCGGTTTGTGTGAAATATAAGGTATTGGACCCGCGGGCCAAAGCGCCCGCCTACGCGACGGCCGGGGCGGCGGCGGCGGATCTGTGCGCCGTGCTGGACCAGCCGCTGACGCTGGAGCCCATGCAGCGGGCGCTGGTGCCCACGGGGCTGGCGATCCAGCTGCCCGGGCCGGAAACGGTGGCCCTGGTGTACGCCCGCAGCGGCCTGTCCATCAAGCATGGGCTGTGCATGGCCAATGGCGTGGGCGTCATCGACAGCGACTACCGGGGCGAACTGCGGGTGCCCATGATCAACCTGGGCGCCCAGGCGTATACCATCCAGCCGGGCGAACGGGTGGCGCAGCTGTGCATTGCGCCGGTGTACACGGCGGCCTTTGCGCAGGCCGGCGCGCTGGACGACACCGCCCGAGGCGAGGGCGGCTTTGGCTCTACCGGGAAATGAACCCCGCCCGCAAAATGAAATATTTTGCGGCGCTGGCTCGTGTTGATAAGGAGATCGACGGATGAAAAAAACATTCTGGTTTATATTCTGGCTGCTGGCGGGGCTGATCGTCGGCAGCCTGCTGGCCACGGCCTGCGCGGGGGTGCCCGCACTGAGCTGGCTGGCCTACGGGCAGAGCCTGAGCTTTTCGCCCGCGGCCAACCTGATCATCATGGATTTTTCGCTGAATGTGGTGTTCCGGCTGAACCTGGCCCAGATTTTGTGCATTCTGGGCGCGATGTTCTGCTACCATCACTTCAGATTCTGAGCAAAAAGGGGAGAGGAAGCGTATGGCGATCATTCTGGCGTCCGGCAGCCCGCGCCGCAGGGAGCTGATGGCGCTGATCACGCCGGATTACCGCGTGGAGACCAGCGATGTGGACGAAAGCGGCATCACGGCGGCGGACCCGGCCAGTCTGGTGCAGGCGCTGGCCCGGGCCAAGTGCATGGCGGTGGCGCAGCATCACCCGGAGGACGTGGTCATCGGCTGCGACACGGTGGTGGACTGCGGGGGCGAAGTGTTCGGCAAGCCGCGCGACGCGGCGGACGCCCGCCGCATGCTGCGGGCGCTTTCGGGCCGCACCCACGCGGTGCATACCGGCGTGTGCGTTGCCCGCGGCGGCCGGACCGAGTGCTTTGCCGATACCTGCCGGGTGACGTTTTTCCCCATTGGGGAAGCCGACCTGGAGGCATATATCGCCTCGGCGGAGCCGTATGATAAGGCAGGCGGCTACGCCATTCAGGGCCACGCGGCGGTGTGGATCGACCGGCTGGAGGGGGACTACTACACCATTATGGGCTTCCCGGTCAGCCGGGTGGCGCGCACGCTGGCCGGCTTTTGAGCGCCCGCGCACGAACAAGCGGCGGAAAAAGGTGAAAAAATCTGTCACCATCTTGTGAAATGAACAAATCAAGGCTATAATATACTTGTATTGCTGTGTTTGGCGGTACGGATAAATTGGGAATCCACCACATGACGCGCTTTGCACAAGGTCAGGGCGGCGTTTTGCGTTTACGGCAGATAGAGTGGAAGGTAAAGGAGTTACGGGTTATGGGTTTTTTCTCGAAAAAGATCGGCATTGATCTGGGCACCGCGAATACGCTGGTGTATATGCAGGGCAAGGGCATCATCATGCGCGAGCCGTCGGTGGTGGCCGTGGACATGCGCGACCGGGACGAACGGGTCAAGTATGTGGGCCATAAAGCCAAAGAGGTCATTGGCCGCACCCCCGGCAGCATCGTGGCCGTGCGCCCGCTGAAGGACGGCGTGATCGCCGACTTTGACATCACGGCCAATATGCTGAAGGAATTTATGCACCGCGCCTGCGGCAACAGCATGTTCGTACATCCCACGGTGGTCATCTGCATCCCCTCGGGCGTCACCGAGGTGGAAAAGCGCGCCGTCAAGGAGGCCGCCGAGCGCGCGGGCGCCCGGCAGGTGTCGGTCATTGAGGAGCCGATGGCCGCGGCCATCGGCGCGGGCTTGCCCATCAGCGAGCCCACCGGCAGCATGATCGTGGACATCGGCGGCGGCACGGCGGAGATCGCTGTGATCAGCCTGGGAGGCATCGTGGTTTCGCGCAGCGTGCGCATGGCCGGCGATATGTTCGACCAGGCCATCATCGCCTTTATCAAGCGCAAGTACAACCTGCTCATCGGCGAGCGCACCGCCGAGCAGATCAAGATCGAGATCGGCTCGGCCTACCCGCTGGAGCAGGAACTGGAAATGGAGATCAAGGGCCGCAACCTGGTGGACGGCCTGCCCAAAAACATCATCGTGCACAGCGAGGAAGTGCGCGAAGCCCTGCTGGAGTGCCTGGTCAAGATCGTGGACGCCATCAAGGAAACGCTGGAGCGCACGCCCCCGGAGCTTTCGGCGGACATCATCGACCACGGCATCATGCTTTCGGGCGGCGGCGCGCTGCTGCGCGGGCTGGATAAACTGGTGCAGAGCGAGACCGGGATCGATGTCCATGTGGCCGAAAATCCGCTGGACTGTGTGGCTCTGGGCGCCGGCCAGGTGCTGGAGCATGCCGACCTGCTGGGCGATGTGAAAGACCCCGACAGCCACATGTAAGTTTTGTTTGAGACCCGGCGCGGACAGAAGCTCTTTCTGTCCGCGCATTTGCATATTATTACAGCCGGAGCGCAACGCGGCAGCCGGAAAGGAGGCTGTGCCCCCGCATGAGAGATTTTTTTAGCAGCTGGAAATTCAAAACACTGGTGGCCATTGCGGTGTTTCTGGCCGGCATGATGGCGTATGCCGGCGCAAACGGCCGCCTGACCGCCGCCCCGCAGGAGGTGCTGACGGTGCTGGTATCGCCGTTCCAGTGGGTTGGGGCGAAGGTATCGGGCAGCGTGGGCGCCCTGTGGGAAAAATATACCACGATCGACGAAGTGTACGCGGAAAACCAGGCCCTGCGGGAGGCAAACGCCGCCCTGCGCCAGCAGCTGGTGGAATACGACCGGCTGAAGGCCGAAAACGACGCATACAAAAGCCTGGCCGGCATTCAGGAGGAACACCCCGAATACACCACGGCCTCGGGCTTTGTGATCGGCCGCGACAGCCTGGAATCCTTTGGCAGCTTTACCGTGGATAAAGGGACGCTGAACGGCGTGGAAAAGGGCGACACGGTCATCAGCGACGACGGCTATCTGGTGGGCACGGTGATCGAAGCGGGCCTTACCTCCTGCAAGGTGCTGACCATCCTGCACCCGAGCTTTTCGGCGGCAGCGGCGGTCTCGCGCACGCGCGACAACGGCATTCTCAGCGGCAGCTCGGCCTACGCGGCCGATGGGTGCTGCGTGGTCAACAACCTTTCGCGCGATACGCTGGCGGCCACGGGCGATCAGGTCATCACCACAGGGCTGGGCGGGGTGTACCCGCCGGACGTTCTGGTGGGCAGCATCCGGGAGATCCTGCCGGAGACCAGCGGCAAATCGGCTGTGGCGGTGGTGGAGCCGGGCGCGGACATCTACAACCTGACCCATGTGTTCATCATCACAGATTTTTGAGAGGGGAGCCGCATCGTGAGATCACGCACAAAGCGGAATTGGCTGACGGCGGGCAAGTGGGCGGTTTACGGCCTGCTGCTGCTGGCGGCTGTGGTGCTGCAGACCATGCCGGGGCTTTCGCTGCTGGGCATCAAGCCGGTGTTTATCCTGCCGCTGTGCCTGACGGTGGCGCTGGCCGAAGGCGAATTTTACGGCGCGCTGTTCGGCACGGTGGGCGGCCTTTTGTGGGACTGGGCCGCCGGCCGCACGGCGGGCCTGTTTGCCATCACGCTGCTGGCGGTATGCTTTTTTGCAAGCATTCTGTTCCAGCTGTATCTGCGCAACACGGCGGCCAATTTCGGTCTGCTGTCGGGGCTGGCGGGCTGGGTCGTGCTCACGCTGGATCATTTGTTTTTTTATGTGATGCCCGGCTACGCGGCGGCCGCGGTCCGCTATGCGGCGGTCGTGCTGCCGATGGTGGTGCTGTGCTGGCTTGCCGGCCTGATCGACCGGTACATCGTGCTGCGGGTGCAGCGCAGGTTTGACCCCGAAGAGGAAAACTGACCCCGGAACATAGATAAGGAAGGAGGCTGCGGCCATGGAAGAACGCAAGACAGTGGTGCGGCGCATTGTAATGGTCATTGTGGCCGCAGCGCTGGTGCTGGCGGCCTACCTGATGCGGCTGGTGTACTTGCAGCTGATCAACCACGAGACCTTTCTGGCCAAGGCCACCCGCACCACCACCTATACCCGTACCATCACGGCGGCCCGCGGCGAGATCGTGGACTGCTACGGCCGCAGCATCGCCACCAACGCCACCTGCTACAATGTGATCGTGGATAAGCTGCTTTTGGGCGACGGCGATCTGAACGCCACGCTGAAAGAGCTGATCGGCGTGCTGCAGGAAAGCGGCGAAAGCTGGAACGATACCCTGCTGATCGGCGCGCCGGACGAACATGGCTCGTACAGCTTTACAGCCAACCCGGACAGCGAAAGTGACCAGGGCAAGCTGGCCGCCGTCAAGTCCAACCTGGGCCTGCAGCAATATGCCACGGCGGACAACGTGATGGCCGCCTTGGTGGAAAAATACGATTTGAAGCAGGAGCCGGCTGCCTGGCAGCGGATCTTGGGCGGCGTGCGCTACCAGATGGAGCAGGAGGGCTTTTCCAACCAGAACACCTTTACGCTGGCCGAAAATGTCTCGGACCGGACGGTGGCGACCATCCGGGAGCGCAGCTTAACGCTTTCGGGCGCGGACATCGCGGAATCCACTGCGCGCAGCTACCCGGACGGCACCGTGCTGCCCCATGTGCTGGGCCGCGTGGGCAAGATCACGGCCGAGCGCTGGAAAGTGGAAAATGAGGACGGCACCTACAGCTATCCGCTGCGGCAGGCCGGCTACGCCATGAACGACGTGATCGGCACCGGCGGGCTGGAGGAAGCGTTTGAAAGCCAGCTGCGCGGCAGCGATGGCGAAGCGGAGATCACGCTGGATTCCAGCGGCGTGATCCTGCAGAGCGAGACCACGCAGGAGCCCCGGCCCGGCCTGACCGTCATGACCACCATCGATCTGGACTTTCAGAAAAAGGTGCAGCAGCTTCTGGAGGAAGCGATCCTGAACCTGCAGAAAAACGGCGGCCGCGGCACCGGCGCCGAGGCAAACGCCGGCGCGGTGGTGGTGGTGGATGTGAACACCGGGGGCATCCTGGCGCTGGCCAATTACCCCAACTACGACATCACCGGCAATTACAACGAATATCTGGCGGACACCGAGGGCATGCCCCTGATCAACCGGGCGTTCACCGGCCTGTATACGCCCGGCTCCACGTTCAAGCCGGCGGTGGCGGTGGCAGGGCTTTTGTCGGGCAACCTGGGCGGGCAGGAGCGCATCACCTGCACGGGCCGCTATACCTATTTCAGCGATTACCAGCCCCGTTGTGTGCTGCATGACCACGGGGTAGGCTCCCGCCTGGACGTGATCAACGCGCTGCGGGTCAGCTGCAATATTTTCTTTTATGAGGTGGGCCGCCGCTGTACTACGGATGTGTACAATGCGTATGCCCAGCGGCTGGGCCTGGGGGTAAAGACCGGCGTTGAGGTGACGGAATCCACCGGCCGGTTGACCACCCGGCAGGACTCCAACTACACCACTTCGCTGGATATCCAGGCCGCCATCGGCCAGGGCAATACGGTCATCACGCCGGTGCAGATGGCGACCTACGCGGCCACCATCGCCAACAAGGGCGTGCGCTACCGCACCCATCTGGTCAAGGCCCTGGTGGACACCAATACCGGCGAGGTGGTGCAGGAGATCGAGCCGGAGGTCGTGGAAGTGATCGAGGACGAGATCGGCGCGTTTGATCTGGTGGAGGAGGGCATGGTGCGGGCCTGCGAGTTGGTCGGCTATGTCAACACCTACCCGTACACGCTGGCCATCAAGACCGGCACGCCCCAGCGCAGCGAATATTATATGGTGGGCAATACACGCAAATATTACTGCAACACCATGATGATCGCCTACGGCCCGGTGGAGGACGCGCAGATCGCCATCGGCATTGTGTTTGAATACGGCAGCGCCGGCGCCAAGGCCGGCGAGCTGGTCACCCAGATCTTTGACGCATATTTCTTCGAGCAGTCCGGCAGCATGACGCCGGAAACCGAGAACACGCTGCTGCACTGAATGTAAAACTGCCCAAAAACAGGCGGAATGACTGTAAAAAATAAAGGGTGTTTTTACAAAATCTGTGCGAAAAACAGTTGTAACAAACCAAAAACTGTGATATTATGGTAACATGCCGGACTTTCAGATTGCAGATGGTGCGGCAGGAAGTGTGGAGGTGCGCAGTTGGGCGCAAGGATTGTAATGGTCGCTTCCGGCAAGGGGGGCACGGGCAAAAGCACGGTGTCGGTTTTGCTGGGCGGGCGGCTTGCTGCGCACGGAAAACGGGTACTGCTGATCGAGCTGGATTCCGGCCTGCGCAGCGTGGATATTATTTCCGGCGTGTACGGCAAAACGGTGTACGACATTGAGGATGTGCTCAGCGGCCGGTGCGAGGGCGATAAGGCTGTAGTGCAAAGCCCGCTGTATCCGGGGCTTTCGGTGATCAGCGCCCCCTACGAGGGCGGCGTTGTGGAAACGGCCGGCCTGCAGCGGCTGTGCCGGGCCATGGCCGATGTGTTTGACTTTATCCTGCTGGATACGGCCGCGGGCATGGGCGCGCCGTTCAAGGCTGCGGCGGCCTGCGCGGGCCAGTGCCTGCTGGTGCTGCCGCCCGATCCGGTCTCGCTGCGGGACGGGCGCATCGTGTCCGACGCGCTGTATGAGCAGGGGCTGCGGGAGATCCGCCTGGTGGTGAACCGGCTTGCCCCGCATACGTTCAAAAACGGCGCGGTGCGCGATCTGGACGAATGCATCGACACAGTGTGCGCGCAGCTGATCGCCGTCATCCCCGAGAGCGCGGAGCTGCAGCGGGCGGCCGCTGCGGGCAGCGCGCTGCCGGTGGATTGCGCCGCATTTGAGGCGTTCGACCGCCTGGCGCGGCGGCTGCTGGGGCAGCGTGTGGGTTTGCTGGTACGATAACGACTGTGCCATTCAATAAATGTGGGAGGAATAAACGTGACGATTGCTTTGATTGCGCATGATTCCAAAAAAGAATTGATGGTGCAGTTTTGCACGGCGTACTGCCGTGTGCTGAGCCAGCATCGTCTGGTTGCCACCGGCACCACCGGCAAGCTGATCGCGGAAGCGACCGGCCTGCAGGTGCAGCGGTTCCTTTCGGGCGCGCAGGGCGGCGACCAGCAGATCGCCTCCCGTATTGCCTGCAACGAGATCGACCTGCTGCTGTTTTTCCGTGATCCGATCAACGCCAAGCCCACCGAGCCCAACGAGATGAACCTGCTGCGCCTGTGCGACGTGCATAACATCCCGGTGGCCACCAACATCGCCACCGCCGAGGTGCTGATCCACGGCCTGGAGCGCGGCGATCTGGATTGGCGCGCCATCGTCAACCCGCAGCGGGCATAATTTCTGATCCGACCCTTTGGCGCGGCCTGGTTTCAGGCCGCGCTTTTCTTATGCCCAAACGCCTTTGCCCGCCCCGGGCAGCGGCAAAGCCGGGCCGCATACACTGGTACAGCCCGGCACGGCACAGACGCCGGGCGGAGGAGGGGTGTGCGATGAAAACAAAAAAGCGGCGGCCAGCAGCCCGCGGCCGGTGGTACGGCCGGGCCGCGTTTGGGGCGGCGGTGGCGGCCTGCACGGTTTTTCTGGCGCTGGCGGCGGGCGGCGCGGCCAGCCTGTGGCACGACCGGGCGCTGAACCGGAGCATTGCCGGCGGGCTGCAAAGCCCGCCGGCTGCGGCCAGCGCGGCGCAGCAAACGGCCCCGGCTGGGAGCCTTTTGGCGGGCAGCGTGCCAGCGTATCC
>CAMFSB010000051.1 GCA_945982465.1 uncultured Faecalibacterium sp.
TGGGTATTATAAGCGTCATGAAGGTATTTGTGGTCTTTAACTAGTGCGTGACCAGCGCGGACGACCGGCTGACTTTCAAATCCGACCCGTATGCGTTCCACACCGAAACGCGCCCCTCGAACGGCAGCAAGGTGTATGACCTGAGCGGCTTTGAGTGGCACGACGCCGCCTGGCACGACGAGCAGAAGAAAAAGGACATCATCAACAGCCCCATGAACGTGTACGAGCTGCATGCGGGCAGCTGGAAGATGAAAGAGGGCGATGTGCCCTACAATTATACCGAGCTGGCCGATCTGCTGATCCCGTATCTGGTGGAAATGGGCTATACCCATGTGGAACTGCTGCCCATCACGGAATACCCGTTCGACGGCAGCTGGGGCTATCAGGTCACGGGCTACTTTGCCCCCACCAGCCGCTACGGCACCCCCAAGGACTTTATGACCATGGTGGATAAGCTGCACGGCGCCGGCATCGGCGTGATCATGGACTGGGTGCCCGCCCATTTCCCCCGCGACGGCTACGGCCTGTACATGTTCGACGGCCAGCCCTGCTACGAGGATCCCAACCCCAAGCGCGGCGAGCATAAAGAGTGGGGCACCATGGTGTTCGACTACGGCCGCCCCGAGGTGCAGAGCTTTTTGATCTCCAGCGCGTTCTTCTGGATCGAGCAGTATCATGTGGACGGCCTGCGCGTGGACGCCGTGGCCTCGATGCTGTATCTGGATTACAACCGCCGCGACGGCGAGTGGGAACGCAACAAGGACGGCGGCAACCAGAACCTGGAGGCCATCGCCTTCCTGCGCAAGCTGAACAGCACCATCCTGGGCAAGTACAGCTACAAGTACATGATCGCCGAGGAATCCACCGCCTGGCCCCTGGTCACCCGGCCGGCCAGCGAGGGCGGCCTGGGCTTTAACTTCAAGTGGAACATGGGCTGGATGAACGACATGCTCAGCTACATGAAAACCGACCCGCTGTTCCGCGCGGGCAACCACAACAAGGTCACGTTCAGCTTCTTCTACGCATTCAGCGAAAACTTTGTGCTGCCCATCAGCCACGACGAGGTGGTGCACGGCAAGTGCAGCCTGATCAACAAGATGCCCGGCGATTACGAGGCCAAGTTCGCCAACCTGCGCACCTTCTACGGCTACATGATGGCCCACCCGGGCAAAAAGCTGCTGTTCATGGGCCAGGAGTTTGGCCAGTTCATCGAGTGGAACGAGGCCAAGCCCCTGGACTGGCTGCTGCTGGATTACGAAAAGCACCGCCAGCTGCAGCACTATGTGCGCACGCTGAACCACTTTTACAAGGAGACCCCCGCCCTGTGGCAGGTGGACTACAGCTGGGAGGGCTTCCAGTGGATCGTGCCGGACGATTCCTCCCAGAGCGTGGTGGCGTTTTTGCGGCGCGACGCAGCCGGCAAGCTGCTGCTGGTCGTGTGCAACTTTAACCCCGTCCTGCGCGAGAACTACTGCATGGGCGCGCCGGTCTCGGGCACCTATAAGGAGATCCTGAACAGCGACGACGCCGAGTTCGGCGGTTCGGGCACGGTGCACAACGGCAGCGTGCGCAGCAAAAAGAAGCCGATGCACGGCTACGACCAGAGCATCAGCCTGACGCTGCCGCCGATGAGCACGCTGTATTTCCAGGTGCCCACGCCGCGCAAGAAAAAGGAAAAGGCGCCCGCCGCCGAGGAAAAGCCCGCTGCCAAGGCCGCAAAAAAGCCCACGGCCAAAACCGCGAAAAAGTCCGCGGCCAAGGCCGAAAAGCCCGCCAAGGCGGAGAAAAAGCCGACTAAGAAGCCCGCGGCCCAAAAACGCGCTTCGTCCGCCGAAAAATGACGCATGGCCTGCTGCACGCAGGCTTGGCGATAGAAACCATCAGTTGAATCTCGACCCCCAGCGGGGCCGAAAAGGGGAGAAAAACAATGGCAAAAGAAATCGTAGCAATGATCCTTGCCGGCGGCCGCGGTTCACGCTTGTACGCGCTGACGCAAAAGACGGCAAAACCCGCGGTTTCGTTCGGCGGCAAGTACAGCATCGTGGACTTCCCGCTGTCCAACTGCGTGAACTCCAACATTGATACTGTGGGCATCGCGACCCAGTATCAGCCGCAGAAGCTGAACGAGTACATCGGCAACGGCAAGCCCTGGGATCTGGACCGCCTGTACGGCGGCGTGCACACCCTGCCGCCCTACGAGCAGGCCAAGGGCACCGACTGGTACAAGGGCACGGCCAACGCCATCTACCAGAACATCAGCTTCATCGATCAGTACGATCCCCAGTATGTCATCATCCTGTCGGGCGACCAGATCTGCAAGCAGGATTACGCCGATTTCCTGCGCTTCCATAAGGAAAAGAACGCCGAGTTCTCGGTGGCCGTAATGGAAGTGCCCTGGGACGAGGCCTCCCGCTTTGGCCTGATGGTGGCCGACGGAGATGACCGCATCACCGAATTCCAGGAAAAACCCAAGAACCCCAAGTCCAACCTGGCGTCCATGGGCATTTACATTTTCAACTGGGATATCCTCAAGAAGTATCTGGAAGAGGACGAGGCTGACCCCAACTCCGCCAACGACTTCGGCAACAACGTCATCCCCGCCCTGCTGCGGGACGGCCGCCGGATGTACGCCTACCACTTCGCGGGTTACTGGCGCGACGTGGGCACCATCGACAGCCTGTGGGCTGCCAACATGGAGGTGCTGGACCCCGAGCATTCCGGCATTGACCTGTTTGACGAAAACTGGAAGATCTACAGCCGCAACCCGGTGATGCCCTGCCAGAAGATCGGCCCCCGCGCGGTGGTCGAGGACTCGCTGATCACCGAGGGCTGCAAGATCTACGGCACGGTCAAGCATTCGGTGCTGTCGGCCGGTGTGACCGTGGAGGACGGCGCTGTGATCGAGGACGCCGTTATCATGGAGGGCGCTGTGATCAAGGCGGGCGCCGTGGTCAAAAAATCCATCATTGCCCAAAAGGTCATCGTGGGCGCCGGGGCGAAAGTCGGCGGCGAGGGCAGCGTGGCCCATGTGGGCGAAGGCCTCACCATCGGTGCGGGCGCGACCGTCAAGGAAGGCGCCAAGGTCTATGAATCCGTGAAGGAGGGTGAGGAAGTATGCTGAGCCAGAACAACAATGCGTTGGGCATTATTTTCCCCAACAGCTATGACAGTACCGTCCCCGAGCTGGTCACCGAGCGCCTGATGGCGTCTATCCCGTTTGCCGGCCGTTACCGCCTGATCGACTTTGTGCTGTCGGGCATGTCCAACAGCGGCATCAACAACGTGTCCATCATCGTGCGCAAGAATTACCATTCGCTGATGGATCACCTGGGCACCGGCAGCGCCTGGGATATGGACCGCCGCCGCGGCGGTTTGAACATCGTGCCGCCCTTTGCCGAAAAGGAAGTCAAGATCTACAACGGCCGCGTGGAAGCCATCAGCTCCATCCTGAACTACCTCGAGGCCCAGAAAGAACGCTACGCCATCCTGTGCGACACCAACACGGTGGCCAACTTTGACTTCAAGGCGCTGATCGCCGAGCACGAGCAGTCCGGCGCGGATGTGACGATGGTCTACCAGAAGGCCGAGATCCCCGATGGCCTGCGCAACGACAACTACACCGTCAGCGTGGGCGCGGACGGCCGCGTTACCGACATCCTGTTCAACGATTTCCGCCCCGGCGTGCAGAACCTGTCCATGAACATCTACATCATGGAGCGCACCGCCCTGATCCGCCTGGTCAAGGACGCTGCCACCCGCGGCATGATTTACTTTGAGCGCGATATCCTGGCGCACAATGTCAACGTGCTGAACATCCACGCCATGGAGTACACCGGCTATGTGGCCCGCATCTGCGATATGAAGAGCTACTTTGATGAGAACATGAAACTCATCAATGAGGACAACCTGAACGCTCTGTTCCCCGCAAAGCAGCCGGTTTACACCAAAGTGCGCGACGACAACCCCACCCGGTATCTGCCCGGCTCGAAGGTGACGTCCTCGCTGGTGGCGGACGGCTGCCACATCGAAGGCACCGTCGAAAACTGCGTGCTGTTCCGCGGCGTCACGGTCAAAAAGGGCGCGGTGGTCAAAAATTGTGTGCTGATGCAGGATACCGTGGTCGAGGCCGGCGCCGAGCTGGAGTGCGTCGTCACCGATAAGAACGTGCGCATCACGGCGGGCAAAAAGCTGGCCGGCACCGAGACCTTCCCCGTTTATGTAGCAAAGCGTCACACTGTCTGATCCCGATCGGCGCGGGAGCAGCCGCCTTTCCCGGCGCGCCTGCTCCCGCTGCTTTCGCACATCCGACCCAATGAGATAGAGGAGATACTATGAAGATTCTGTATGCTTCTTCCGAAGCCAATCCCTTTGCCAAATCCGGCGGTCTGGCGGACGTGGCGGGCGCTCTGCCCAAGGCGTTGGTCAAGGATGGCGTGGACTGCCGCGTGGTCATGCCGCTGTACGGCGATCTGAAAATGAAGGATAAGCTGACCTACGTCACCAACTTTTCGGTGCCGGTGGGCTGGCGCAGCCAGTACTGCGGCCTGTTTACGGCCCAGGTGTCCGGCGTGACCTACTACTTTTTGGATAACGAGTACTACTTCAAGCGCACGGGCCTGTACGGTTTCTACGATGACGGCGAGCGCTTTGCGTTTTTCAGCCGCGCCATTCTGGAAATGCTGTTCCACATGGATTTTGTGCCCGACATCATCAACTGCAACGACTGGCAGACCGCGCTGGTGCCCGTGTACCTGAACCTGTACTACCGCCATCTGGATCAGTTCAACCGCATCAAGACGGTGTTCACCATCCACAACATCGCGTATCAGGGCAAGTACGGCCTGGAGATTCTGGAGGATACCTGCGGCATCGGCAAGCGCGACCAGCACATTGTGGAATACGACGGCTGCGCCAACTTTATGAAGGGCGCCATCGAGCTGGCCGACAAGGTCACCACGGTCAGCCCCACCTATGCGCGCGAGATTCTGGATCCCTGGTTCAGCTATGGGCTGGACGCTCTGCTGCGCTCCAAGCAGTATAAGCTGTGCGGCATTCTGAACGGCATCGACACCGAGGTGAACAACCCCGCCACCGATCCGGTCATCGCCGCCCATTACACGGCCGATACCTTCAAAACGGGCAAAAAGGTCTGCAAAGAGGACATTCAGGGCCAGTTCGGCCTGCAGCAGGACGGCAGCCCGGTGTTCGGCATGGTCAGCCGCCTGGTGGGCATGAAAGGCTTTGACCTGGTGCGCAGCATTGCCGAGGGCCTGATCGCCGAGGGCATCGAGCTGGTTGTGCTGGGCACGGGCGAAAGCGGCTACGAGGCGTTCTTCTCCGATCTGGCAGCCCGTCCCCCGGGCCGCGTGGGCGTGTACATTGGCTTCAACGCCAAGCTGGCCCAGCAGATCTACGCGGGCGCCGACGTGTTCGTAATGCCCTCCAAGAGCGAGCCCTGCGGCTTGGCACAGATGGTGGCCTGCCGCTACGGCACCATTCCGGTGGTGCGCGAGACCGGCGGCCTGCGGGATTCCATCCAGGATTCCTCCATGGGCCGCGGCAACGGCTTTACGTTCGCGGGCTACTCCGCCCACGAGCTGTACGATGCCTGCCACCGCGCCAAGGAAGCCTACTGGCGGCCGGACGACTGGCAGAACCTGGTCAAGTACGCCATGAGCTGTGACTTTGGCTGGGATGTCTCCGCCAAGAGCTACGAGGGCCTGTATAACGAGGTCGTGAACCTTTGGTAAAAGCCGCCCTCCCCGGCGGCGCATCAGCATATCAAAAGGCCCCCGCGCCGGCATGTGCCGGCGCGGGGGCCTTTGGCTGTTTTGTGTGGCAAAACGGGGGCGTGGGCCGGCGTTTGCACGCGGGGGCGGTTCAGCCGGAACGCTGCGCTTTGGCGGTGTTCCACACCAGCAGGCATTCCCGCTTTTCCACCGGGCCAAGGCTGTACATCCCCTTGCCCTCGCTGTTCATCTGCGCAAACGCCACCCGGCGGTTGTATTCGTAGGGGTGATCCTCCACCACCGCGATGGTCTTTTTGCGGATCGGCTTTTCCAGATAATACGGGTCCCACAGCAGGGCGGCGTCCTGCTGTTGGCCGGTCAAAAGCACATAATGGCCCACCTCCAGCAGGCAGCGGGTCACCGCCACCGCGCCGTTGGCCAGGGCCTGGTTCAGCCGGCTGCCCTCGCCCAGATAAATTTCCTGTGGGGCCAGGCTTTCGCACCGGATGGGAAATTCGCAGCGCGCGCCGTAATCGTTGAGCCATTCGCCAATAAAGCGCAGCGCGGCCGCGCTGGTGCCCTTTTGGCCGGGACGCCGGTGCGAATCGCAGCAGTCCAGCGTATACCCGTAAATCACCTTGATGACGCAGGGCTGGATCAGCCTGCGGTCAAACTGATGGCTCAGCGCGTTCAGCAGGCTGGCCGGGCCGCAGTCGTATTCCGAGATCTGATAATTCAAAGGGATCGGCATGGTTCCTAATGGCTCCTTCCGTGGTCGCAGGTTCATAAAGAAAGCGCAGCCGCGCTGCCTTGCCGGCATGGCCGCACCAAAGGCGGGGACGCGCCAAAGCGCAGAGCGCCGCCGGATTTTCGGGTTTTTAGGCTCATTATACCGTTTTGCGGGGGGATGTCAAGACGAGAATCCGCAAATTCATCCAAAACCTATTGACAAAGTAGGAATTGCGCGCTATTATTACACCACCTAGAAAAAACGCCGCTTGGAACAAGCGCTTCCGCCTGCGGATTTCTCCGCGTGGGGACGGCAAAATAATTGACAGACGGCCCGCTTTCTTATATACTTACATCGTATTATGCCGGGGGCGTTTTCAAATAAGAGGGGGAAACGTCAAGGCGTGCGGCGCTCTGGGAAACGCGCGCTGGCCCGTTGTACAGGTTTGCTTTTGCAGAAGGAGAAATGAACATGAAAAAAATTTCCCGGCGCAGCTTTTTAAAGGTTACTGGTATTGCGGCGGCTGTTTCGGCGGCGGCCGGTCTGCTCACGGGCTGCGGCAGCAGCTCTTCCTCGCAGGGGGCGGGCAGCCAGGCCGGCTCGACGGATTCGGCCGGCGGCGCGGCTGAGAACATTGTCAACATCGGTTCCACCGGCGTGCTGGCCACGCTCAACCCGCTGATGGTGGACGCCACCTGGGTCAATATGTACGCGGCCACGCTGCAGTTCAACCCGCTGGTGGCCCTGGATGAAAACGCCGAGTTTGTGGGCATCCTGGCCGACCGCGTGGAGACCGAGGATAACCTGACCTATACCATCCATCTGGATGACAACGCTACCTGGAGCGATGGCCAGCCCATCACCGCCCAGGACCTGAAATTCACCATGAAGTGCCTGACCAGCTCCAAGCTGGGCAATACCACCATGATGCTGAGTGCGCTGGTGGGTACCGACGACAACGGCTTCCGCCCGGACGGCGTGGACGACATCGAGGGCGTGCAGGTGGTGGACGACAAGACCTGCACCTTCAGCTTCAAGTACGAGGTGAACGAGGTTAGCTTCAAAAACGGCTATGCCCAGTACCTGTACACCGTGCCTGAGCATGTGCTGAAGGACGTGGCCGAGGAGGACCTGGCGTCCTACGACTGGTTCAAGGCGCCCACGGTTATTTCCGGCCCGTACCGCTGCGTGGATGTGGACTATAACCACTACGCCAGCTTTGAGGCCAACGCCGCCTACTGGCGCGGCGTGCCCAAGATCGAAAAGCTGAACCTTAAGATCGTAGCCGCCGCGCAGCTGCTCAGCGGCCTGCAGAGCGGCGAGATCGACGTAGTGCCGCCGCTGCTGGGCAGCATCAACCTGGACGACTACGCCGCCGTGCGGAACCTGCCCAATGTGAACGCCGAATACGGCGCGGCCTACGCGGTGGAGGCGCTGTTCATCAACTGCAACACCATCCCCGAAAAGGAGATCCGCCAGGCGATGCTGTGCGGTCTGGACCGCCAGACCATCATCGACGGCCTGCTGGACGGCGCCGGCGTGGTGTGCGACGGCTTTGCCGTGCCGGACGGCCCCTACTACAAGGGTCTTGTGGGCACCGCATTTGACGCGGCCCGCGCCAAGCAGCTGGTGGAGACCGCCAAGGCCAACGGCTGGGACAGCAGCAAGGAATACAATGTCTACCTGAACAGCGGCGAGGAAACGCTGATCAATGCCGCTACCATCGCCCAGAGCTACTGGCAGGCCATCGGCATCAACGTCAAGCTGAACCCGGTGGATCTGGACACCCTGATGACCATGTGCATCAACGGCGAGGGCGATGTGTACGGCGTGCAGTACACCTACCCGCCGGTAGACCCCTCCTGGGATATCGACTGGGTGCTGAACTGGTGGTGCTTCTACCCCAGCGACGTGGTGGCCGACGGCCTGAACGTGCTGTGGAGCACCAACGACACCGACACCTACGCCGAAACACTGTACGCCATCGATCAGGACGTGCAGGAAAATGTGCCGATCATCAACCTGTATGCCAACGGCCCGCTGGGCGCGGTGGCAAAGCGGGTCTCCGGCGCCAAGGCCAGCATGTATGGCTGCCTGAACAACGTGCACGAGTGGACGATCAACGCATAACCGGCTGCGCCCCGGCAAATAAGCGGAGCAGCCAAAGCATTCCGTAACAACGGCGGTGTGGCGCGCCTTCCCCAAAAAAAGGGGAAACGGCGCGGCCACGCCGCTTTTCTGGTAAAGTTGGCCTGCCGCCGGTTTGGGCGGCGCGGAGGTAAAAACAGGAATTGGAGCATCTGCTGGAGGTTAAAAACCTCGAAACCACGTTTGTGGGGGATTTTGGCGCCAGTGCCGCCGTGGACCACATCAGCTATTATGTGGATGCGGGCGAGACCGTGTG
Organism: uncultured Faecalibacterium sp.; assembly: GCA_945982465.1. Lineage (GTDB taxonomy): Bacteria > Bacillota > Clostridia > Oscillospirales > Ruminococcaceae > Faecalibacterium. Next base: position 8,864 of record CAMFSB010000051.1, read on the forward strand.
CATCGTGGGCGAATCGGGCTGCGGCAAAAGCGTGTCCAGCGTGTCTATTCTGCAACTGCTGGAGCGGGGCGGGTGTGTCTAGGTGGTCGCGGTGGGGGGGGTGG
>CAMFSB010000052.1 GCA_945982465.1 uncultured Faecalibacterium sp.
TCATCAAGGCCGTGGAGAAGTTCGACTACACCAAGGGCTACAAGTTCTCCACCTACGCCACCTGGTGGATCCGGCAGGCCATCACCCGCGCCATTGCCGACCAGGCCCGCACCATCCGCATCCCGGTACATATGGTGGAAACCATCAACCGGATGCGGCAGGCCACCAATACGCTGGTCTACCAGAACGGCCACGAGCCCACCCCCGAGGAGCTGGCCAAGGCCATGGATATGAGCGTGGAGCGCGTGCGTGAGATCCAGCGCATGGCGCAGGAGCCTGCCAGCCTGGAAAGCCCCGTGGGCGAGGAGGAGGATTCCTCGCTGGGCGATTTTGTGGCCGATGAGACCGCCGAAGCGCCCGGCAAGGCCGCGGACCGGGCCATGGTGGCCCAGCAGATCAACCTGGCGCTGAAAAGCCTGACCCCCCGTGAGGAAAAGGTCATCCGCCTGCGCTTTGGTCTGGATGACGGCCGCCCCCGCACGCTGGAGGAAGTGGGCCGCGATTTCGGCGTGACCCGCGAGCGCGTGCGCCAGATCGAGGCCAAGGCCATCCGCAAGCTGCACAGCCGCAAGTGCCTGGCATTGCTCAACGGCCTGATCGAGTGATCGTCCATGAATAAGAACGGCCCTTCCGGCATAAGCTGTGCCGGGAGGGCTTTTTTATGCTCGAAGCGATCAGCGGCGCGCTGACGCCGTTTTTGTGGGGCGGCGCGCTGGCCTTGTTTTTAAACGTGCCGCTGCGCACCATCGAAGGCTGGCTGGGCCGCCTGCCGCCCAAACCGCGGCGCGGTGCCGCGCTGACGGTGCTGCTGCTGGCGCTGGCTGCGGCGCTGGCCTTGGGCGTGTGGCTGCTGGCGCCCCAGCTGGCGGCCGCGTGCATGCAGCTGGCGGCCGCCCTGCCCCGGCTGGAGCAGCTGCTGCGCGCGCTGCTGGCCGAATGGGGGCTGGCCGGCACGGCCGACGGCCAAAGCCTGCTGCTGCGCGGGCTGGAGCGTGCCGACCGCATGGGCGAAAACGCGCTGACCGGCGTTCTGGGCGCCGGGATGGACGCGGCGGTAGCCGCGGCCGGCAAAGCCGGCACCTTTGTGGTGGCGCTGGTGCTGGCGGTGTATCTGCTGGCAGATAAGGAGGGCCTGGCCCGCCGGTGCGGCCGGGTGCTGCAGGCCGTTCTGGGCGCGGAGCAGGCCGGCCGGGTGCTGGCTCTGGCGCGCAGGGCCGGGCGGGTGTTTTCGCAGTTCATCGCGGGGCAGTGCATCGAGGCGTGCATTCTGGCGGGGCTGTTTGTGCTGGCTCTGTTTGTGTTCCGCATGCCCAGCGTGCTGCCCATCGCGGCGGTGATCGGGGTGACCGCGCTGGTGCCAGTGTTCGGCAGCTTTGTGGGCTGCGCGGTGGGTGTGGCCCTGATCCTGCCGCAGAGCGTGCAGAAAGCGGGCTGGTTCATCCTGCTGTTTTTGTGCGTGCAGCAGTTTGAAAACAATGTCATCTACCCCCGGGTGGTGGGCGGGCGCATCGGGCTGCCGCCGCTGTGGGTTCTGGCGGCGGTGATCCTGGGCGGCGAGCTGTTCGGCGTGGCGGGGCTGCTGCTGGGCATCCCCGCCATGAGCGTGGTGTACCATGTGGGCGGCGAATGGGTGCGCGCCCGGCTGGCCCGCGCCGACGGCGGCTGAACGGGGGATATTTCCGCTTGCCATCGGGGCCGAAATGTGCTATACTGTCTGCACAAATGCGGGCATCGTACATCGGCTAGTATAACAGCCTTCCAAGCTGTGGAGGTGGGTTCGATTCCCATTGCCCGCTCCAGAAAAAGCCCGGGAAAACAGCAGTTTTCCCGGGCTTTTCCTTTTGCTTTACAACACATTGCACCACACTATCGTTTTTTAAGCGGGCTGCCGTGCAAAATTGAGGCGAAAAGAGCATCGACCGCGCCGGATGCCTGCTGCTTTTCTCCCGATCGTGCATGCCCGTATACGCCAAAGGTATCCATGCTGGCAGAAAGCCCCACAAGGCTTTTTACCATACCTTCCGGAAGCTGCTTTGATGCATCCATTTACGCCACGGCTGCGGGAAAGCCGGAAAGGAGCCACACATGGCAGAAACTGTACAACAGGAACCCACCACCCCGGCGGCACAGCCGCAGGAGCAGCGCACCTTCACCCAGTCCGAGATGAACGCCATCATTCAGGACCGGCTGAACCGGGAGCGCAGCAAATACGCAGACTACGAAGCCCTCAAGGAGAAAGCGGCGCAGCTTGACGATAAATCGTTCCATCAAAATCGTATGCATTCATAGTTCGCGACCCGTTCATAAGTACAGGATCATAAACATAATCGCCAAATACAAGACACAAAGTGCAAACAAAACCTTATCATGGAGAAGAACCTCAACCGGATCTCCGTCAGATTCGCCCTCAATATCCAAACTGTATTTCATAGTAATCAGCAGAACAATCGGAACAGTTAAAATCAGATAATCACTGTTATAAAAGGATTTGGTTTTCTCATCCATGCTCCACAGAGCGTAAAATACATTTGCCAGGGTCAGGCACATACCCATATTTTTATCGAGGAAATTGACCGGGTAAGCCTTTAGAACCTGTCGGGTTGCCCCGTCACTGATATACTTCAATTCATTTCTGCGTTTTCCGAGTGCAAAGTAGAAAGACAAAGAAATCACCGTTAGGTAGAGCCAGTTGGAAATTGTGATTTCCGTTACCAAAGCGCCATACAGAATTCGAATCAGGAAACCGGCGACCAGGATCGTAATGTCCACAATAGGGATGTTTTTCAGGCCAAAGCTGTAGGCCAGATTCAGAACCAAATACAGTACCAACAGCAAGGTGGATGTTCCATGAAAAGTAAGCGCATTGCACACGATTGCGACCACTAACAATACGACAGCCAGGCCCCATGCACTTTTAACAGATACCGTCCCGGCGGCAATCGGACGATTGCATTTTGTTGGATGCTTTCGGTCTTTCTCCCGATCACGAATATCATTGACGATGTACACAACGGAGGACACCATACAAAAAGCAACAAAGGCAGCCATGCCGGAAGTCAGCTTTTCTAAATTGAACAGTTGACCGCTGCAAGCCAGTGCAGCAAACACAAGCCCGTTTTTGATGTAGTGGTGAACACGCATCAGTTTCAGAGAATGTTTCATGCAATGCCCCCTTACACCGGATAGTAGGTGATTGCGAAATTCACCATTTCCATAATTGCCGGGATGTTGATCCTGAGCAGCGCGGCCACCGCGCAAACGGTAAAAATAGGAATCAAGCATCTGACATTCAGCTTGCTTTCGATTTTCTCAACCAACTGAAACAGCAACACAAGGAATGCCCAACCGAAATAGAGCGCATACAGAATCAAACCGTTCTCTTTTGTTCCCCATCCAAGTCCCAGAAGCATAACTACAGAGAATCCTACCCAACCTGCGGCCAACAGGCTGCTCTTTTTATCACGATTCCAACATGCGCTGAAAAGAACCAGCACCAGAATGAGAACACCCGCAAAATTTATTCCGGCTGCCGTATTCAGTTGCCAGGAAATATGATAAATGGCAGATGCGTTCACACCTGCATCAGGCGCAACGAAGCAGCTCCCGATGAATTCGGTGTATTGATAGATCTTATCCGCCAAGGCGACAGTTTTTCCGGTAAATCCACTCAGAAAGGAAATTCTGGGCATTAAATTGAAAATCACATCAAAGCGGCAGAACGCCAACATAAGTACCACAAATTCAAGGCCGTACTTCACCATATCCATAAGCCAAGCCTTGAAATCCCTGATTGGTGACTTGGTAGACATAAACGGCAAAAGAATCATACTGGTCAGCAGCGTGCCTCCAGCTCCCCACAGTGCAATACGATCAGGCTGCTGCTTCTCTGCAATGAGGTACATACAGAATACCAACCAGAAGTATGCGACGATATACTGCTCCATCATCACTGCAAACAGCAACTGTGTGTAGGTGCAGGAAGTCAGCATCATAAAGCAAATCCGCTTTACAGAATCCAGCTTCAGCATTTTTGCAAGCATGAAATTTGCTGCAAACAGCATCGCAATCTGTGCGCTGTTCACCAGGATTGCCTGAACGGATGCAGATGCCCCAATCAGTCGTGACAACAGATATGGAATGCCAACAAACGGAGCTGCAAACACGGCAAACAAAGGCTGACGAAGATCATTTTCCGGATGCGTCAACGCCAAGTAGACATTCTCCTTCACCAGAGCGGGAGAGTCGCTGGTATAAATGATGTCATAAGAAAGCTCTGTTGCATAAAATGCTTGGGATTGAGAAAAGGAAAACGCCATATATCCAAGCGTTGCAACCATAAGAACACCATAAATGATCCATTCAGCGACCTTGATTTCACAGAAAATTCTGGACTCTCTCAATACTCTTTCGATGCAATTCCAAAACAGACACACACAGAAATAAACGAATGGAACTGCAGCAACAGCACCGAATACGCTGATCGTTCCGGAAAGGTCGATTGCGATTGGAAGCATTGCTTCCAATGCTTGGGCTTTCGCATAGAAAGATTCCTGCCCGGCAAGGCAAATACCAAGCGCAGTTGCAAGCGACAATGTGCGGAATACAGTCCTGCTGGTTTTCGTCTGCCCCCACAGGGAAGAAATCTGACTTGAGACCAAAATAGCAATCACGGACGCTAAAAAAAGCCCAATCATATACCCAAGCGTCCGTGCTGCACTCAGACAGAAAAATGCCATCGCAGAAATTGGGAAATACCAATTTCGCTTTAGATTCGCTTTTATCGCCGATTTATCTTGTACCGGCAGCCATTCCTGCATCAACTTGATAGACAAAGATACGATCCAGCAGGACATAACAGACATCGCATAAAAGCCCACAATACAGCCCATCACACCAACAATCAGTAAGAGCAAAGGGGTGGTCATGCCCAATGCCCCAGCTAGAGCGGCGACCTTGCTGGACGGAGTCCATGTTGCATAGAAAGTATCAAACCCCCTATACGCAATCAGCGCAGTCAACAAAATACAGGCCGTTTTTGCAGTTTGCTCAGGGGGGACAGCGGGTTTTACAATATCTAATGCAACAACTGCTGTAACTGCCGCAAAGATAGCGGCAATCAAAACAAGCGAAGTTCGTGACGGCGATAAAAACAGGCACAGTGCCGCCATGGCTGAAAACAGCAGCCAAAAGTTCTTTTTTATGTTTTTGACTGCTGTTGAAAAGTTGGTTTTTCCCACAGTTTCCCCCCGGAGCTCTCTATTGCAGTTGCGAATAGGCGTACGTTTCTGTAAATAGGCCTACTCTTCCATACTAAATAACATTATACCGATTCAACTGACTTTTTCAACGCATGAAGTGCAAATGCTTCCCCAAAAACAACTTGAAATACTGCAAAAACGAGCCTTATGAAAAAGCACACATGCCTGCAAAGCAGATACCCTTACAACAACCCGGCAGTTTCGTAAACTTCCGCCCGGCAGCGGAATGTCGCATGGGGCATCCCACATTCCTTTGCCGCTGCTGTTCCGGTGATCTCGCCCCGTTTCCATCGCGGATAGCAGATTAGAATATCAAGGATTTTTGACCATCCGGTTTCTGATGCGGGTTCGATTCCCCTTGCCCGCTCCGGAAAAAGCCCAGGGAAACCGTGGTTTCCCTGAGCTTTTTTGTTCAAAATTGCCTTTGCGGCGGCGCGGAAAAAGAAGTATACTATAACTGCAGCGTGTGGCGTAACAGCGTAAATCCGGTTGTTCGCCGCACGCTCTTTTTATGTTCCGCACTCTGCCCGAAGCGGGCCGCCTGCCGGCGCGGGGCACAAGGCGGGGCGGGGCAAAAACTGAACAGCAAAAAGCAAAGCGTGTGGCCAAAGGCATAAATCCAGCTCCTTTGGCTGCGCGCTTTTTTGCTGCACCCGGCCCGGTACGGGCCTGTTTTTGCCATGCCTGCCGCTGCGCCGGCCGTCCGTTCGGGCACACCACACGCAACGTTCTGGAGGTAGCTTATTTATGCAGGAAAAATCCAATAGCTTTCTTGAAACCGAAGCCATCGGCACACTGATGCGCAAGTATTCCATCCCTTGCGTCATCTCGCTGCTGGTGGCGGCGCTGTACAACATCGTGGACCAGATCTTCATCGCCAACGCCAGCTATCTGGGCTCGTACGGCAACGCGGCCAACACCGTGGTGTTCCCGCTGACCGTGGTGGCCCTGGCCATCGCCGTGATGATCGGCGACGGCTGCTGCGCGTTCGTCAGCATCAGCCTGGGCGCGGGCGAAAAGGACAACGCCCACAAGAGCATCGGCAGCGCTGTAGTGCTGTGCGTGGCGGCCAGCCTGGTGGTCACAGTGCTGTACCTGGTGTTGCAGGAGCCGATCCTCACCATGTTCGGCGGCCGCGTCAACGAGGAGACCTTCTACCACGCCAAGGAATACTTCTTCTGGATCACGGTGGGCATCCCGTTTTATATGTTCGGCCAGGCCATGAACCCCATCATCCGTTCCGACGGCAGCCCCAAGTTCGCCATGGTGTCCACGGTGTCGGGCGCGGCGGTCAACATCATCCTGGACCCTATTTTCATCTTTGTGTTTCAGTGGGGCATGATGGGCGCGGCTGTGGCCACGGTCATCGGCCAGGTGGTCACCGCCGTGTTGTCGGTCTGGTATCTGTGCCACATGAAAGCCGTCCGGCTGCAAAAGCGCAGCTTCGGCGTTCATGGGCGGCTGGCCAAACGCTACCTGCCGCTGGGAATCACCAGCTTTTTGTCGCAGATCTCGCTGGTCGCGGCGATGGCGGCCGTCAATAACATGATCCAGACCTACGGCCGGCTGGACGTGGTGTTCGGCCAGGAGCAGTACGCCCAGATCCCCATGGCGGTGGTCGGCATCGTGATGAAATTCTTCCAGATCGTGATCTCCATCGCGGTCGGCACGGCGGCCGGCTGTATCCCCATTGTGGGCTACAACGTGGGCGCCGGCCGCAAGGACCGCGCCAGGAGCCTGTTCACCCATCTGCTGGCGGTGGAAGCCATTGTGGGTGCGGTGGCGCTGGTGATTGTGGAGCTGTTCCCCCAGCAGCTCATCGCGGTGTTCGGCGCAGCCAACGAGAGCAGCTACTACACCGAGTTCGCAGTCAAGGCATTCCGCACCTATCTGTGCCTGATGCCGCTGGCCACCGTGAACAAGGGCACGTTCATTTACCTGCAGGCGCTGGGCAAGGCGCTGGCCTCCACGCTGATCTCGCTGGTGCGTGAGGTGGTGTTCGGCGTAGGATTTGCGCTGATCCTGCCTCGCTTTTTTGGGCTGGACGGCGTGCTGTATTCCATGCCGGTTTCGGATCTGCTGACCTTTGTGATCGCGGCGGCCGTGATCGTAAAAACCTATCGGGAGCTGAACGCAGCCCCGGCAAACACCCACAAGGAGGAAGCGCAATGAAGCATCGCATCGTGACCATCAGCCGTCAGTTTGGCAGCGGCGGCCGCACCATCGGCCGGCAGCTGGCCCGGCAGCTGGGCATTCCCTGCTACGACCACGAGCTGATCGTAAAAATGGCCGAGCAAAGCGGCTTTACCGCCCAATATGTGGCCGAACACCAGGAGTCCGCCGGCCCGGGCAGCTGGCTGGCCGGGGCTTTTTCCGGCCGGTCGTATCCGGGCTTTTCCAACCAGGATTACCTGTGGAAGGTGCAGCGGCAGGTCATTCTGGAACTGGCTGAACAAGGCCCCTGCGTGATCGTGGGCCGCGGCGCGGACTATATCCTCCGGGATCAGGCCGACTGCCTGCGGGTGTTCATCCACGCGGACATGGAAACGCGCGCCCACCGCATCGTTGCCCAGTACGGCGAACGGGACCAGGCGCCCGAAAAGCGTCTGCGCGATAAGGATAAGCGCCGCGCCGCCTACTACCAACTGTACACCGACCGCAAGTGGGGCGCCGTGGAAAACTACGACATCACCCTGAACAGCGGCGTGCTGGGGCTGGAACCGTGCGTTGCGATTCTGGCACAGTTGTACAAGGCCCCGCATGCGGACGGCGGCATCTGACCCGCCGCGAGCGAAAAACGGCCCTCTGGCCCGGCAGAGCCCCAGCCCCGGCCAGGGGGCTTTTTACCGCCCGCAGGCAGCCGGTTCCAATCTTGTGTTTTGGCTGGAAAAATCGCAAAATCGCGCAGAATGTTGTATAATGGAAGCGTCCCCCAACCACACGCCGGTTTGCCGGCCCAACATAAAGGAGCAACGATGAAACGCAAAATCATCCGGATCGACGAAGCGCGCTGCAACGGCTGCGGCGCCTGTGCCGCGGCTTGCCACGAAGGCGCCATCGGCATGGTGCACGGCAAGGCCAGGCTGCTGCGCGACGATTACTGCGACGGCCTGGGCGACTGCCTGCCCGCCTGCCCCACCGGGGCCATCACCTTTGAAGAACGGGAGGCCGCCGCTTACGACGAAGCCGCCGTGCAGGCGCACAAACAGCAGCGGGCTGCGGCCCACACGCCGGGCGGCGGCTGCCCCGGCAGCCGTGCCCGCACACTGTTTGGCCGGCAGGCGCAGCCGGCGCCGTATGCCGCCGGCGCTCCAAGTGCCGCCACGCAACTGCGCCAATGGCCGGTGCAGATCAAACTGGCGCCGGTGAACGCGCCGTACTTCCACGGCGCAAACCTGCTGATCGCGGCCGACTGCGCCGCCTATGCCTGCGGCAGCTTCCACGAGCAGTTCATGCGCGGCCATATCACCCTGATCGGCTGCCCCAAGCTGGACGGCGTGGATTACAGCGAAAAGCTGGCGGAGATCCTGCGCCGCAACGAGATCCAAAGCGTGACCGTTGTGCGCATGGAGGTGCCCTGCTGCGGCGGGCTGGAGCAGGCGGTCAGAACGGCGCTGCAGCAATGCGGCAAGTGCATCCCGTGGCAGGTGGCAACGCTGTCGGTGGACGGC
>CAMFSB010000053.1 GCA_945982465.1 uncultured Faecalibacterium sp.
CATGGTGTACTGCGAAAAATGCGGCTGGCAGCCCCTGCCCGAAAGCGAGCTGCCGCTGATGCTGCCGGATATCACCGACTTTGAGCCGGGCCAGGACGGCGAAAGCCCGCTGGCCCGCCACACCGAGTGGGTCAACACCACCTGCCCGTGCTGCGGCGGCCCCGCCAAGCGCGAGACCGACACCATGCCCCAGTGGGCCGGCTCCAGCTGGTACTTTCTGCGGTATATGGACCCGGGCTGCACCGACGCCATCGCCAGCAAGGAAGCGCTGGAATACTGGTCGCCGGTGGACTGGTACAACGGCGGCATGGAGCATACCACGCTGCACCTGTTGTACAGCCGGTTCTGGCATAAATTCCTGTACGATATCGGCGCGGTGCCCACGCCGGAACCCTACCAGAAGCGCACGGCCCACGGCATGATTTTGGGCCTGAACCCCCACAGCTTTGTCAACCTGCCCGCCGAGGAGCAGGAAAAGCTGCTGGCCCAATACGGCAGCCAGAAAGCCGCCGAACAGGCGCTGGAGGAAAAATACGGCGAAATGGCGCGCCATCCCATCGTAAAAATGTCCAAGAGCCTGGGCAACGTGGTCAACCCCGACGAGGTGGTGGATCAGTACGGCGCCGACACCATGCGCCTGTACGAGATGTTCATGGGCGACTTTGAGCAGGCCGCGCCCTGGCAGACCTCGGCCATCGCGGGCTGCAAGCGCTTTTTGGACCGTGTGTGGGGCCTGAGCGAGAAGATCGTGGACGGCGAAGGCTACCGCCCGCAGGTGGAAACGCTGATGCACCAGACCATCAAAAAGGTGGGCGGCGACATCGAAACGCTCAAGATGAACACCGCCATCGCCCAGATGATGACGCTGGTGAACAAGCTCACCGAGCTGGGCGGCGTGACCCGTGCCGAGTACGAAACGCTGCTGCAGCTGCTGAACCCGTTTGTGCCCCACATGACCGAGGAACTGTGGGAGCAGCTGGGCCACAGCCACGACGACCAGCTGGCCTACCACCCCTGGCCCGCCTATGAGGAGGCCAAGTGCGTGGAGGCCGCCGTGGAGATCGCCGTGCAGGTGAACGGCAAGGTCAAAGCCCGCCTGACCGTGCCCGCAGACATCACCAGCGAGGATGCGCTGGCCGCCGCCAAGGCGGATGCGGCGGTGGCTGCGGCCATTGCCGGCAAGCCCATTGCCAAGGAGATCTACGTCCGGGGCCGGCTGGTGAACATCGCGGTCAAGGGCTGAATTTTCAGAGAAAGTTCATACTTTTTCGGGAATATTTTTTCTGAAAGAGGTTGACGAATCACAGGACGAAAGGTATAATGAATAACGTTAGTTACTATGTAACAACGAAATTCCTGCCTCAGGTCCAAGGGAGGGAATAAGATGTCGGAAATTCGTGTTAAAGAGGGCGAGTCGCTGGAAAGCGCACTGCGTCGCTTTAAGCGGAGCACTGCTCGCAGCGGCGTGCTCGCAGAGGTTCGTAAGCGCGAAGCGTACGAGAAGCCGTCTGTCCGCCGCAAGAAGAAGTCTGAAGCAGCCCGCAAGCGCAAGTTCAAGTAAGTTTGAACCAACCTGTTTGGAAAAGTTGCCAAAGATTTTAGCGTTGCAAACGCCGACGTGGGAGAATCCGAAAGGGTTCTCCCACTTTTTTTCACAGATGGGCGCGGCGCCGGCCCGCGTTTGCCCCGGCAAGCGCAGCGGCTTTGCGCCCCGCATGGGAGGATCGAGCATGCTTTGTACCCCTGAATATGTATTCCAGGATGTGAGCCATATCACGCCGGAGTTTCTGGCGCAAAAGGGCATCCGCGCGCTGGTGCTGGATGTGGATAATACACTCACCGCCGACCGCAGCCAGGAGCTGCCGCCCGAGGTGGCCCAGTGGCTGGCCGATATGAAAGCCGCCGGCATTGGGCTGACCATCCTTTCCAACGGCAGCGCGCCCCGGGTGCAGCCTTTTGCGGAACGGCTGGGGCTGCTGTGGGTGAGCCGGGCGGCTAAGCCCCTGACGCCGGGCATGCGCGAGGCGCGCAGGCGGCTGGGCGTGCAGCGTGGCGAAATGGCCATGGTGGGCGACCAGTTGTTTACCGACCGCCTGGCCGCTGCACTGTACGGTATTCCGGCGTTTGTGGTGGTGCCCCGCGGCCCCGATCTGGATTGGTGGGTGCGCGTTAAACGCAGGGGCGAAAAGCGCTTTTGGAAAAAATACTACGACCGGGGAGGGAAAACGCTGTGAGCGAATGGCATATCCGGTTCGGCACGGCGGGCGAAAGCGACAGCTTTGCCGCCAAGGGCTATAAGTCCAGCCTGGACGTGGCCGAGTACACAGCGGGTTTTGGGCTGGACGCGTTTGAATATCAGTGCGGCCGGGGCGTGCGCCTGGGCCTGCCCAAGGCAGAGCTGATGGCCAAAAAGGCGGCACAGCACGATATCCTGTTCAGCGTGCACGCGCCGTATTTTATCAGTATGTCCAGCCTGGACGAGGAAAAGCGGCTGGGCAGCCTGCGCTATATCCTGGAAAGCTGCGCTGTGGTTAAGGCGCTGGGCGGCCGCCGGGTGATCTTCCATTCGGGCAGCTGCGGCAAGCAGAGCCGCGAAACCGCGCTGGACAAGGCGGTGGATACCCTCAAGCGCGCCGTGGAAGCGGTGGACGAGGCCGGCTTTGGCGATGTGACCCTGTGCCCGGAGACCATGGGTAAGATCGGTCAGCTGGGCACGCTGGACGAGGTGCTGGCGCTGTGCAAAGTGGATGAGCGCATCACCCCCTGCATCGACTTCGGCCACCTGAACGCCCGCACGCTGGGCGGCATCCGCACCAAGCAGGACTACGCCGAGATCCTCGACCGCATCGGCGAGGCGCTGGGCGACGAACGGGCGCGGCGGTTCCATGTGCATTTTTCCCGCATTGAATACACCGCCGGCGGCGAAAAGCGCCACTGGACCTTTGCCGACACCCAGTTCGGCCCCGAGCCGCAGCCGCTGCTGGAGCTGCTGGCCGAGCGCGGGCTGGAGCCGGTGATCATCTGCGAAAGCGCCGGCACCCAGGCTGAGGACGCCGCCGCCATGATGGCGGCGTACCGGGCGCTGCACGTCTGACGCGGGGCGGCGCTGCGGGGTGTGCCAGAGAAGGCGCGGCGGACGCGGGGGCGGCACAGGGCGGCATTGCGGCGAACCCCGGGGTGGGAATGTCCTGCCGTCGGGCGCACCCCGCCGCATAGCACACCCCGGTGCCGTTGCCGCCTGCCGGCCATGCAGGCCCACGGGGCACCCTGCCGCGCAGCGTGCCCCGTGGGAACATTTTTTGGCAGCAGAGCCGGGTTTTTCCGCCCAGGGCCTTGCAATAGGGGCGGGTTTCAGGTAAAATTATCTGTAGATATAACGCAGTGTGCGTTGGATATTTAATTTTTGGAGGAATTCCTTATGATTACAGCAGGCGATTTTCGCAACGGCGTGACCTTTGAGCAGGACGGCCAGGTTCTTCAGGTCGTTGAGTTCCAGCATGTAAAGCCCGGCAAGGGCGCCGCGTTTGTGCGCACCAAGACCAAGAATGTCATCACGGGCGCCGTGATCGAGACCAGCTACAACCCCACCGCCAAGTTCCCGCAGGCGTTCATTGACCGCCGCGAGATGAGCTACAGCTACGAGGACGGCGATCTGTACTATTTCATGGACAACGAGAACTACGACCAGGTGCCCGTGAACAAGAACGATGTGGGTGAAAACTTCAAGTTCTGCAAGGAGGGCGACCTGTGCAAGGTGCTGTCCTACAAGGGCAAGGTGTTCGGTGTGGAGATCCCCACCTTTGTGGAGCTGGAAGTTACCCAGACCGAGCCGGGCGTGCGCGGCAACACCGCCACCAACACCCTGAAGCCCGCCACGGTGGAGACCGGCGCCGAGCTGCGCGTGCCGCTGTTCATCAACGAGGGCGACAAGATCCGCATTGATACCCGCACCGGCGAGTATATGGAGCGCGTCTGATCCTGCGGAGCGTTTTCAGCAGGAAAATCAAGCAAGCCGGGCCGGGCACTGCCGCCTGCCCGGCTTGTTTTGGGATTTGGGCAGTGCATCAAAAAAGGAGAACATATCATGGAACTGACCGAAAAAGGCGCCTATATCAAGGGCCTGATCGAAGGCATGGGCATCGACGATTCCACCAATGAGGGCAAGGTGCTGCGCGTGATGAGCGAGCTGCTGAGCGACATGGCCGCCACTGTGGCAGAGCTGGACGAGGACATGAGCACCGCCTACGATGAGATCGACGCGGTGGAGCAGGAATTGGAGGATCTGGAAGCCGACCTGTACGATGACGAGGACGACGAAGAGGACGAGGCGGACGAGGACCACGGCGAGCAGTATGAGCTGACCTGCCCCAAGTGCGGCACCCGGAACCTGGTGGACGAGGATACCCTGATGAGCGAGGAAGTGTACTGCGCCCACTGCGGTACCCCGTTCAACATTGAGTTTGAGGACAGCGAGGACGCCGAAGAACCGGACGGCGAGCAGCCGTAACCGCGCAAAACAGCATAAAACGCGCCTCTGCCCACAGGCAGAGGCGCTTTTTTCATCCCGTGGCCGGGCGGCTCAGTGGACGCCCAGGGCCTTTTCCAGCCAGATGCCGCCGATATCCAGCGCGTTGTACAGCCCGACCTTGGTGCTCTGGCGCATCACCCGTTCCTGCGGGGCCTTGGTCAGATCGGTGGAAAGCAGCATCACGCGGATCTTATCGGCCATCTCCTGGCCGCCTTCGGTTTTGGTGGTCATCACCTGCAGATAGAGCACATAGGGGTCGGTCATGTTGCCGTAGTAGATCTCGTTGCCCTTGCGCACCAGCGGTTTGCCCTTGTAGGTGAGTTTCGGTGCATATGCCATATTCAAAAGCCTCCGTTTCAGCAATGGAATCATTCAATATTTACGCTAGTGTAGTATAGCATAAAATGCGCCGCAATACAAACCCAAATGCAAAACTGCCGGCCGGGTGCAAATGCAATATCCTCCGCGGCTGGGTCGTATCCTTAACAGCAGGCGCCGCAGCCCGCTGAGGGAAACGACGCCATCCCCTTGCATGCAAAACCGAGCCGCGCTATAATTGACAGCAATACAGGATCATAAAACGGCCCATGTGCCGTAGAACAGAGGGAAAAGCCATGTCCGACTATCGGGAATTCCGCCGCCGTTCGATCCAGCGGAAAATATGGAAACGGGTCTACCGCACGTTGCTGGTGGTGCTGGCGGCCGCCGTGCTGCTGGGCGGCGGCTGGTTTGCGCTGCGCAGGCTGGGGGTGCTGGGGCGGCCTGCGTCCAGCCAGCCGCAGAGCGCGGCCGGCTCGGCGGCGCAGCCGCAGCCGACTCCGGCCGCCACGCCCGAGCCGCAGAACGACCTGGCCGTTGCCCACGCCGACGCGGACTGGAACCGCGCGGACTACGCGGTGCGCACGCTGGACGAGACCGTGCAGGGCCAGGACGACGGCACCACGGCGATGGACTACCGCCTGGCAGGCCAGCCGGGCGGCAGCGGCGTGGTGGAGCTGAGCTACTTTGACGGCGTGACCTTTTGCGGCGACAGCCTGACCCAGGGCCTGCAGATCTACGAGACCGGCCTGCCCAACGCCCATTACTGCGCCTACAAGAGCCAGGGCCCGCAGGCCTTTGTGAACGGCACCGAGTGCAAAACGGTCCGCGGCACGACCGAGATCCCCATGGAAGCGCTGGTGGCCAGCTCGCCCAACCAGGTGTATATTCTGCTGGGCACCAACGTGCTGGTGCGTGACAACTCCTACGACGGCTTTTTGGCCTATTACGGGCAGATGCTGGACATGATCCGTGAGGCGCTGCCCACCACCACGATCTATGTGCAGTCCATCATCCCGGTGCGGCCCGAAGTGCGGCAGAAAAGCCCCGGCCTGTATAAAGAACGGCTGCAGCGCATCAACGACGAGCTGGCGGCTCTGGCGCTGCAAAAGGGCTGTTACTTTTTGGATCTGTGGGAGGCGCTGGCGGATGAAAACGGCGACCTGCGCGCAGAGGTGGCCCAGCCGGACGGCATCCACCTGAAGCCGGACGGCTATACGCTGTGGGTGGATTACCTGCGCACGCACACCGCTTATACGCCGGGTGCGCCCTATGTGCCGGGCACCAGCTATTACATCGAGCAGTAAGCCGCGCCGCCAAACGCGCAGCGCGCAAAACAAATAAAGTGCAGGCCGCGGCCCTGCTCCCGGGTGGGAGGGGCCGCGGCCTGTTTGATGGCCGGCTGCCGGCGGCTTAACGGCCGCGGGGCGGGCCTTTTTTCTTTTTGCGCACGCTGTAGCCAAAGCTGCCCAGCCTGCGCCCCAGCGCAAGATAGTCGCCGTGGCTGTACACGATCAGCCGGGCGCGGTTCAGGCAGAGTTTTCCGTTTTCGTCCAGCAGGGCTTCGTCCACATCCACGGCCACAACCTCGGCCAAAAACAGATCGTGGCTGCCCAGCGGGATGCGCTGGGTGACACGGCATTCCAGGTTGACTGGGCTTTCGGCCAGCAGCGGGCAGTCCGGCAGCTTGCTGGCCGGCTCGGCGTGCAGGCCCATCGCCGCGAACTTATCCACATCGCGGCCGCTTTTTACGCCGCACCAGTCCACCGCCCGGGTCAGCGGCTCGGTGGGCAGGTTGATGACGAACTGCCCGCGCCCGGCAATCAGGGCATGGCTGTATCGCTCGGGCCGCACGCTGATGGACACCATGCTGGGCTGGGTGCAGATGGTGCCCGTCCAGCCGATGGTGATCAGGTTGGGTTTTTCCAGCCCGCCGCAGGATACCAGTACCGGCGGCTCGGGGTTCAGCAGGGTGCTGCCTTTCCAGCATTGCTTTGCCATGGCAACGTGCTCCTTTTCTCTTTAAAATGCCGCAGTGCGCAGGGGGGCGGCAAGGGGTCAGCCCTTATAGCGGCGCTCGCTGTTTTGCCAGGTGCGCTCGCTGATGATATAGCGCGGCCGGGCCTTGGTCTCCATATAGATCTTGCCGATATATTCACCGATCACGCCCAGGCACAAAAGCTGGATGCCGCCCATAAAGCAAACGATGCAGACCGTGGAGGCCCAGCCGGCCACCACATGGCCCGAAAACGCCATGACGATGGCCCAGAGGATGCCGATGAAGCTGAGCACGCTGACGCCCGCGCCAAAGCCCGCGATCCGCCGGATGGGCTTGACCGACAGCCTGGTGATGCCGTCGAACGCCAGCGCCAGCATCTTTTTTAGCGGGTAGTGGCTTTCGCCGGCGATGCGCTCCGCGCGCGCGTAGTACACGCTGGTGCTCTTAAAGCCCACCAGCGGCACCATGCCGCGCAAAAAGATATTGACCTCTTTAAAATCGGCAAAGTGCCGCAGCACGCGGGCGCTGATCAGGCGATAGTCGGCGTGGTTGAACACCACCTCGGCCCCCATCCAGTTCATCAGGTGGTAAAAGCCCTCGGCGGTCAGGCGCTTGAATGCCGTGTCGGTCTCCCGTTTGGAGCGCACGCCGTACACCACCTCGCACCCGTCCAGATAGGCGTCCACCATCTGATCCATGGCGTTGATGTCATCCTGGCCGTCGCAGTCGATGGAAATGGTGATGTCGCACACATCTTTGGCTTCCATCAGGCCGGCCAGCACCGCGTTCTGGTGACCCCGGTTGCGGCTCTGGCTGATGCCGATGAAGTGTTCGTCCCGGGCGGCAAAGCTCTGGATCAGCTCCCAGGTGCGGTCTTTGGAGCCGTCGTTGACAAAGCACACCCGACTTTTGTCACTGATTTTGCCCGCCGCAACCAGATCCTGAATTTTTTGCAGGAACATCGGCGCGGTCAGGGGCAGGACCTTTTCTTCGTTGTAGCAGGGAATCACGATCCACAACAGGGGCTTGGCTTCCATACAGGGGGCCTCCTTTGGGCGGGGTTGCCGCCGGTTGTATCTTTGTGCCGCGCGCAGCGCCGCCGGCTATGTGTGGCACAGCTGCCGCAGCGCAGGCAGGTCCAGCAGCTTGAAACTGCTTTTGTAGGTGGCGATCAGGCCGTCGGCCTGCATACGGCTCAATTCGCGGGAAAGGGCGCTGCGGTCGCAGCCCAGATACTCAGAAAGCTGGGCGCGGGTGTAGCGGATGGTAAAGGTGTCGGCGCCGGCGCGCGCGGCTTCGGCCAGCAGGTACGCGCAGATCTTGGCGCGCAGGCTTTTGAGCATCAACAGCTCAATGCGGTGCGCGAGCGCAAAGTATTTGTCGCTCACCGTGCGCACCAGATTCTGCAGCAGACGGGCGTGGGCCGGGCAGCCCTGCCCGCACTGGGCCAAAAGCCGCTGGTAGGAAAAAAACAGCACCGTGCAGGGCGCGGCGGCGGTCACGGTGACCGGACTGGTCAGGCTGCTGCCGCCCAGCACATCGCCGAATACCCCGCCCGGGCCCATCTGGGCCATCAGCACGCGGGCGCCGTCCGGCGCGGCGCGGTAGGCCTCGATGGAGCCGGCCAGCACCACCCCCACCGGGCCGCCCGGTTCGCCGGCGCGCAGCAGGCTTTCGCCGCGGCCAAAGCTGCGCCGCACCGGGGCAAGGCAGCGCAGCAGCGCTTCCAGCTCCGGCCCGTCCAGGCCGGAAAACAGCGTGGTGGTTTGGAGCAGCGCGGTGTAATCGTCCATCGTTTCCATTCCTTTGTTGCCACAGCAACGGTATTTCAAGTATCATTATAGTAAAATATGCCCGGCGGCGCAACTGCTTTTGCGCGCTTTTGCAAAATATCCAGGCATACGAGGGAGGAATATCCAATGAAAAAATCATCGGTGCAGTTTGTTGCCCGCACGGCCGTTCTGCTGGCGCTGTGCGTGGT
>CAMFSB010000054.1 GCA_945982465.1 uncultured Faecalibacterium sp.
GTGATATGTTTGGGTTTCAACTGCTTCAAGACAACGATGGGAATATGGAATTGACGAATAACTTGTATTTACAGGAATCGGGTTACTGGGAACAATTTACAAAAAGAAGCATAATTTCAAACAGTAATCAGTCTGAATTATATTTTGAAGAACCTGACATAGAACAATTTGTAGAGCGTCTTGAGACACTTTACCCTGAAACCGAATACGTCAATTACCTGATGACACACAGTTGGGGGCAAAAGGTGGTCAGATTCTATGACCCTGACGGAAATCTGATCGAGGTCGGAACACCTGTATAATCCAGCTTGACAACTTCATATTTGTTTTACTCTTTTGTCAGTCAGGTATAATCCGTAAAGCATGGAAAATCCTATCATCCGCATAAGCAAACGCCCGAAGAAGTTAGGCTTCTTCGGGCGTGCTTCATACTGTTTTACGAACACTGCCAGATGGCGCAGCGTCCTTTTGGATTTTGCAGAGGTGTTTTGCCGGGGGGGCCGGCCGGGCAGGGCCGCCGGCTTCAGCCCACGATCAGGCTCTTGCCGGTCATTTCCTTGGGCTGTTCAATGCCCATGATCTGCAGCATGGTGGGCACCAGGTCGCTGAGCACGCCGCCCTCGCGCAGCTTCACGTCGCCCGCGCCCGCCACCAGGCAGGGCACCACGTTGGTGGTGTGGGCGGTGAACGGGGTACCGTCCTCGTTCATCATCTTGTCGGCATTGCCGTGGTCGGCGGTCAGAATGACCGCGCCGCCCTTGGCCAGCACCGCGTCGATCACCTTGCCGGCGGCTGTGTCCACAGCCTCTACGGCCTTGACCGCCGCGTCAAACACGCCGGTGTGGCCAACCATGTCGCAGTTGGCAAAGTTCAGGATGATCACATCGTATTTGTCGCTCTCGATGCGCTTGACGCATTCGTCGGCCACTTCGGGCGCGCTCATCTCGGGCTTCAGGTCGTAGGTGGCCACCTTCGGGCTGGGGATCACGCAGCGGTCCTCGCCCTCAAACGGGGCTTCGCGCCCGCCGTTGAAGAAGAAGGTCACATGGGCATACTTCTCAGTCTCGGCAATGCGCAGCTGGGTCTTGCCCAGCTTTGCCAGGTATTCGCCCATCACGTTGTTCAGGTTCACCGGCGGGTAGGCCACCTCGCAGTTGGGCATGGTGGCGTCGTACTGCGCCATGCACACATAGTTTACGGGGAAGCGGCCGTACCGGCGCTCAAAGCCCTTGAACTCGTCGTCACAGAAAATGCGGGTCATCTGCCGGGCGCGGTCAGGGCGGAAGTTTAAGAACACCACTGTGTCGCCCGCAGCCACGCGGCCGCCCTCGCAGGTCACGCAGGGCACCACAAATTCGTCGGTCACGTCGTTGGCGTAGCTGCGCTCGATGCACTCCTGCCAGTTGGCGGCATGGTCGCCCTCGCCGTACACAAAGGCGGCGTAGGCCTTTTCTTCACGGTCCCAGTTGTTGTCGCGGTCCATGGCGTAGTAGCGGCCGGTGACCGTGGCGATCTTGCCGATGCCCAATTCGTCCAGCTTGTCCTGCACGTTCTGCAGAAACTGCTTGCCGTCGTGCGGGTCGGTATCGCGGCCGTCCATGATGGCGTGGACATACACGTTTTCGGCGCCCAGGGCCTTGGCCATGTCCAGCAGGCCGAACAGGTGCTCCTCGTGGCTGTGCACGCCGCCGTTGCCCATCAGGCCCATAAAATGGATGGCCTTGCCCGCGTCGATGGCGGCTTTCATGTTTTTCACCAGCACGGGGTTTTTCTGCATTTCGCCGTCCTGGATGGACTTGGTGATCAGCGTGAGCTGCTGGTACACGATGCGGCCCGCGCCGATGTTGGTGTGGCCCACCTCGCTGTTGCCCATCTGGCCGTCGGGCAGGCCCACGCTCATGCCCGAAGCGCCGATGGTGGTGTAGGGGCAGGTGGCGAACAGCTTGTCCAGATTCGGCGTGTTGGCCGCGGTGATGGCGTTGCCGTAGGTCTGCTCCGGCACCCAGCCAAAGCCGTCCAGGATGCAGAGCATAACAGGTTTTTTCGACATAGAAAAGAACTCCTTTGCAAAGATCTCAGCCGTTGGTGGCCGCCGCGACGATGGCTGCAAAGTCGGGGGCTTTCAGCGAAGCGCCGCCGATCAGGCCGCCGTCCACATCGGGCTTGCTCAGCAGCTCCTCGGCGTTTTTGGCGTTCATGCTGCCGCCGTACTGCACGGTGGTCGCCTTGGCCACGGCCTCGCCGTACAGCTCGCCCACCACCTTGCGGATCTGGGCGCAGACCTCCTCGGCCTGGTCGGCGGTGGCGGTGCGGCCGGTGCCGATGGCCCACACCGGCTCGTAGGCAATGACCAGATTGGCCATCTGCTCGGCGGTCACGCCCTGCAGCGCGATCTTCACCTGCATGCGCACCAGCTCCTCGGTCACGCCCTCCTCGCGCTGGGTCAGGCTTTCGCCCACGCACAGGATCACCTTCAGCCCGCCGTTCAGCGCAGCCAGCGTGCGCTTGTTCACGGTCTGGTCGGTCTCGGCAAAGTACTGGCGGCGTTCGCTGTGGCCGATGACCACATATTCCACGCCCAGGTCGGTCAGCATGGAAGCCGAGATCTCGCCGGTGAAAGCGCCGTGATCCTCAAAATGGACGTTCTCCGCGCCCACATGGATGTTGGTGCCCTTGGTCTTTTCCACAGCGGTGACCAGGCTGGTGTACGGGGTGCAGATCACGACTTCGCAGCCGGCGTCCTTTACGGCGGGGATCAGCTCGTCGATGAGCACAGCGGCCTCGGAAGCGGTCTTGTTCATTTTCCAGTTGCCGGCAATGATGGCCTTGCGGTTCAGCTTGTCCATAGTTACGCTCCTTTGTATGGTTCAGGTGTAGATGGGCGGCACGCCGCGGGCGCACCTCCTGCGAAAAAGGGCGCGGCGGCGACAACGCCGCCGCGCCCCTGGCTTGCGGAAAAAACGATCAGGCGTTTTCGATCACGGCAATGCCGGGCAGCTCCTTGCCCTCCAGATACTCCAGAGAAGCGCCGCCGCCGGTGGAGATGTGGGTCATCTTGTCGCCCAGGCCCATCTGCTGCACAGCCGCCGCGCTGTCGCCGCCGCCGATCACGGTGGTGGCGCCGGACTCGGCCATGGCCTCGGCCACGCTCAGCGTGCCCTTGGCCAGCACAGGGTTCTCAAACACGCCCATGGGGCCGTTCCACACCACGGTCTTGCTGGCCTTGACGGCCTCGGCAAACAGCTTCATGGTCTCGGGGCCGATATCGCAGCCCTCCATGTCCGCCGGGATCTCCGTCACGGGCACCACAACGGTGTCCACCGGGGCGTCGATGGGGTCGGGGAAGGCCTTGACGCAGGTGGTATCCACGGGCAGCAGCAGCTTGACGCCGTTGGCCTTGGCCTTTTCCATCATTTCCTTGCAGTAATCCAGCTTGCTGTCGTCGCACAGGCTGTTGCCCACGCCGTAGCCCTGCGCCTTGATGAAGGTGTAGGCCATGCCGCCGCCGATGATCAGGGTGTCGACCTTTTCCAGCAGGTTGGAGATGACGTTCAGCTTATCGGCAACCTTGGCGCCGCCCAGAATGGCGGTAAAGGGGCGCACCGGGTCGTTCACGGCGTTGCCCAGGTACTTGATCTCCTTTTCCATCAGGTAGCCCACGGCGGTGTCCTTGATATAGTCGGTCACGCCGGCGGTGGAGCAGTGGGCGCGGTGGCAGCTGCCGAACGCATCATCCACATAGGCGTCGGCCAGGCTGGCCAGCTCCTGGCTGAAGGTCTCGATGTTCTTGGTTTCTTCCTTGCGGAAGCGGGTGTTCTGCAGCAGCACCACATCGCCGTTGTTCATGGCGGCCACAGCGGCTTTGGCGTTTTCGCCCACAACGGTGTCGTCGTCGGCAAACACAACGGTCTTGCCCAGCTTCTTGCTCAGGGCCTCAGCCACGGGGGCCAGGCTGAACTTGGCCTCGGGGCCGTTCTTCGGCTTGCCCAGGTGGCTGCACAGGATGACCTTTGCGCCGTCGTTCACCAGCTTCTGGATGGTGGGCATGGCCGCGTTGATGCGGTTTTCGTTGGTGATGACGCCGTCCTTCATGGGGACGTTGAAGTCGCAGCGGACAAGCACTTTCTTGCCGCAGTAATTCTGGTCGTCGATGGTCTTTTTACCTAAACCCATAGTGTGGAACTCCTCTCGCTTTTTTCAAAAAATTCAAACAGAAAACCTTGTTAAAAGGGCCTTTGCCCAGCTAACGTTATTATAAACAATTCCCGGGGCTAAAGCAAGTGCAATACTGACAAAAAAATAACGAACTTGCACAAACAGAAACCCCGAAAGCTGTAAGAATTGCCCATAAAAGCGTAGTCCCGGTGCCCGGCGGCTCACGCGTTTTTGTCGCGGATCTTGAACACGGCCTTTTTCAGCTTGCCGGGGGCCGCGGCGCGCAGCGCCGGCTTGTGCGGCTCCATGGTCCAGAACAGAACAAACCGCCCCTCGCACAGCGTGCCCACGCTGCTGGGCGCGGCCTTTACCAGGCAGCAGTCCGCCGCAGCGTCGTAGGGCTTTGTCACCTGTGTTTCGCCCAGGGCCGCCTGGAACAGCTCGCTGCCGGCCAGATCGATCTGCAGATCGATGTAGTTTTTGTGCAGCTCAAAATCAGCCTGCTCCTCGCTGCGCGGCTCCGGCTCCGACACCAGCACATACACCTGGTCGCCGTCGATGTCGGTGCGGCCCGTCGGCAGGTCGGCCAACTCGTGGGTCAGGATATAGCGGATGGCGGTGTCCAGGTTTTTATCCAGGCCCTTGTACAGTTCCAGATTTTCCAGCGTATCGTAGATCATAGTCGTTTCTCCTCCAAAAAGGCCCCGTACAGCTGCCTGCACGGGGCCTGATGTGTTGATGCGCGGCCGGCGCCCGGGGGGTGCTCAGCGCTTCATGTAAATGTGATGGGGCAGGCCTGCGATGTAAATGGGGGTCAGCTCGGCCTGGATCAGCGGTCGGGCGTAATCCAAAAATTCCTGCGTCATCTGGGTGTGGTTTTCGTTCATCCAGCTCAGCGGCACTTTCTTTTCCAGGTTGGCCACTTCGCTGATGGGGTGCAGCTCGGTGGTGCACTGATACGGATTGTTGGAAATACGCTTCAGCGCGACCATCTCGCCGGTGTGACCCTCAAAGGCGGCCTTGGCAGCGGCGCCGCCCACCTGGTACGCTTCGGTGATGTCGGTGCGGCTGGTCAGGTGGCCCGCGCAGCGCTGCAGGGTCGAAAGCTCGATGCAGCGGGTCTTGGTATCCAGCTTGCGGGCCACGGTGTTGGCCAAAAAGCGGGCCGTGCCGGTCAGCGACTTGTGGCCGAATGCGTCCACCGCGTGCACATCGTCGGCCAGTTCGCATACATAGCGGCCGTCCTCCAGCTTGACGCCCTCGGAAACGGCGATCACGATGCTGGCTTTCGTTTCCTGCATGACGCGCACCTTTTCCACAAAGCGGTCCACATTGAACGGCACCTCGGGCAGGCAGATCATATCCACGCCTTCACTGTCGGGGCCTTTGGCCAAGGCGGCGGCGGCGGTCAGCCAGCCGGCGTTGCGGCCCATGATCTCCACCACGGTCACATACTTGGTGCCGTACACGGTGGCGTCGCGGATGATCTCTTTCATCACCACGCCGATGTACTTGGCCGCCGAGCCGTAGCCAGGCGTGTGGTCGGTGATCATCAGGTCGTTGTCGATGGTTTTGGGCACGCCCATAAAGCGGATGTCGCTGCCCACATGGGCGCCGTAATCAGCCAGCTTGCCGATGGTGTCCATGCTGTCGTTACCGCCGATGTAGAAGAACCAGCCGATGTCCAGTTCCTTCAGGATATCGAACAGTTTTTCGTAGGTGGCCTCGTCCGCCTGCCAGTCGGGCAGTTTGTAGCGGCAGCTGCCCAAAAAGCTGGACGGCGTGCGCTTGAGCAGTTCGATCTCCAGATCGTCGCTGAGCAGAGTGGAAAGGTCTACAACCTCCTTTTTCAGCAGGCCGGCCACGCCGTTGCACATGCCGTATACGATGCCCGCGCCGCGGTTTTTGCAGCTCTCGTACACGCCGGCCAGACTGGCATTGATAACGGAGGTGGGGCCGCCGGACTGGCCCACGATTGCGTTTTTGCCCATGATCTTTCGCTCCTTTTTGTTCTGTAATGTTCTATACGTGCCAAATGGGAAACAAAATCAGGTGTGCCCCGCCGGGCAGGAGAGCCGCCGCTGTTACAGGTGGATGTGCCGCGGCGTGCCGTTGATGTAGATGGGGGTCAGCTCGGCCTGAATCAGCGGCCGGGCATAGCGCTCAAAATCGGGGGTGACGTTCATGCCGTCCGGGGTGATCCACCCGGCCGGCACCTTCTTTTCAAAGTTTGCTACCTTGCGCACGTCGACTGCGTGGGTGACGCACTGGTACGGCACCGAGGACACGCGCTCCATGGCGATCATCTTGCCGCTTTGGCCCGAAAACGCCGCCATGGCGGCCGCGCCGCCCACGGCGTAGGCTTCGGTTACATCGGTGCGGCTGGCCAGATGGCTGGCGCACCGCTGCAGGGTCGAAAGTTCGATGGCGCGGCTCTTGCAGCCCAGCTGCGCGTGGATCAGATCGGCCAGATACCGCCCTGTGCCGGACAAAGCCGCCTTGTGGCCAAACGCGTCCACCTCGCCGCCCGCCGATACCAGATCGCACAAAAAGGTGCCGTCAGCGGTTTTTACGCCCTCGCTGGCCGCGATGACGACGGTGGATTTTTCGCTTTGCAGCGCGTCCACCCGGGCCAGAAACGCCTGCTGGTCAAAGGGCACCTCGGGCAGCAGGATCAGGTCCGGCCCGGCGCAGTCCTCGCCGCCGGCCAGGCAGGCGGCGCCGGCCAGCCAGCCCGCGTGCCGGCCCATGATCTCGGCCACCGTCACGCTGCGCAGGTCGTATACCGACGAATCGCAGATCACTTCCTTGAGGACAGTGGCGATGTATTTGGCCGCCGAGCCGTAGCCCGGCGTGTGGTCGGTGAGCACCAGATCGTTGTCGATGGTCTTGGGCACCCCAATAAAGCGGATGGGGCTGCCCATGGCCTCGCCGTAGGCCGAAAGCCGGGCGATGGTGTCCATGCTGTCGTTGCCGCCAATGTAGAACACCGCGTCGATCCCGTACCGGTCAAACAGGCCGAACAGCGTTTCGTACACGGCGGGGTCGGCTTCGGGCGAGGGCATTTTGTAACGGCAGCTGCCCAGATAGCTGGACGGCGTGCGCTTGAGCAGCTCGATGGCCATTTTGCTGCCCAGCAGCTCGTCCAGATCCAGGACCTGCCCTTTCAGCAGGCCCTCGATGCCGTATTTCATTCCGTAAACGTGTTGCGCGCCCAGATTGCGGGCGGTCTCATATACGCCGGCCAGGCTGGAATTGATGACGGCGGTGGGGCCGCCGGACTGGCCCACGATCACATTTTTGATCATAAACATCCTTTGCTTTGGGCAGGGAACCCCTGCGCAGAAATTTTACAAAAAATCCCGTCAAACGCGGGCAGAATATGCTATACTGTTATTGTAGCGTGTTTGCGCGTTTGGCGCAAGGGGAGAAACCTGCGTTTTTCATACATTGTGCACAGAATTTTCGGGGCAAGACCAGGGGAAACTTAAAACTTATGAGCATTTCAAGAGAGTACGATTCGGTTGCCCGGCGGCGCCGCCGCCTGCGCCGCCGCCTGCGCGGGTACGCGGCGTTTGCGGGCGCGGCGGCGTGCATCCTGCTGCTGGCGTGGGCCATCACCGCCGTGATCGAGGGCGGCAGCCGCCGCGGCTCCGTGCAGCAGGCCGCGCCGTCGTCCGGCACTTCGACCGGGGCCGCAGCTGAGCTGCTGGCGCCGCTGCCCATGCAGGGCGGCACGGCGGTCACGCTGGCCCAGTACGGCCCGGTGCGGCAGACAGGGGAGTATACCCTGCTGGCCCGGGACGCCTCGGTCATCCGCCTGCCCGCCTGCGGCCAGGTGGACCTGGCCTATTTTGCGGACGCGGCCTTTTTGGGCGACAGCCTGACCGAGGGCTTTACGGAGTACCGCATCAACCTGTCGGGCGCGCTGATCTGCGGGTATGTGGGCGCGTCGCCCAATGCCATCGTCAACCGCACCACCGTCAAGCACCCGGAGCGCGGGGAGGAGATCGCACTGGATGTGCTGGCCGCCGCCGCGCCCAAAAAGCTGTATGTGCTGCTGGGCACCAACGCTTTGACCAGCACCGTCAGCGAGAAGGGCTGTTTGGCCTAGTACAGCCGGATGCGCGCCGCGAACGAGCAGCTGGCCACGCTGGCCGATGACAAGGGCTGCCTGTATCTGGACCTGTGGGAAGCGCTGGCCGACGAAAACGGCGATCTGAACCCGAGCTATGCCGCGCCCGACGGCGTGCACCTGACGGCGGGCAATGGCTATACCGCCTGGGTGACTTATCTGCGCACCCACACCCGGTATGATGCAGCCAGCCCCTGGACGCCCGGCAGCGCCTATGCCGGGTAAAGCGCCCGCCCCAAACCGAACCATAAAAAAGCCGAGCCGGCAGGCCGCTGCAAAAGCAGCGCCTGCCGGCTCGTTTGCATCGTTTTGCGGCCCGCACGCTGGCCGCGGCGGGCCTTGCGGGGCAAAGGAGGAGAGTCAGTCCTTTTCCTCCCAGATCGGCTCTTTGAGCACCCAATTGCCAACCGCCATCATTTCAAAGACATCG
>CAMFSB010000055.1 GCA_945982465.1 uncultured Faecalibacterium sp.
GACCACATCGATCTTTCCAAGGACCCGGCGGCCATGGGCCGGCTGAAGGAAGAAGCCGAAAAAGCCAAAAAGGAGCTTTCGTCCACGGCGGCGGTGCAGATCAACCTGCCGTTCATTGCCGTTGGGCGCGACGGCCCGCATCATCTGGATGTATCGCTGACCCGCGCCCAGTTTGAAATGATGACCGGCGACCTGCTGGCCCGCACGGTGCAGCCGGTGCAGACCGCCCTGCGCGACGCGGGCCTGACGCCCAGCCAGCTGGGCAAGGTGCTGCTGGTGGGCGGCAGCACCCGCATGCCTGCCGTGGAGCGCAAGGTGCGGGAGATTTTGGGCGTAACGCCCAGCCGCAACCTGAACCCCGACGAATGCGTGGCCATGGGCGCGGCGGTGCAGGGCGCGCTGCTGCAGGGCGGCGGCAAGCTGGCCGGCGGCACCGGCGCGGCGGCCCGGGGGCTGGTGCTGATGGACGTGACCCCGCTTACGCTGTCCATCGAGACGCTGGGCGGCGTGGCCACGCCGCTGATCACCCGCAACAGCATGATCCCCACCCGGAAAAGTCAGATCTTTACCACGGCCCGGGCGTTCCAGACCACCGTGGAGATCAACGTGCTGCAGGGCGAGCGCCATTTTGCCCGCGACAACAAATCCCTGGGCAAGTTCAAGCTGGGCGGCATCCACACCGGCTTTGTGGAAAAACCGCAGATCGAGGTCACCTTTGACATCGACGTGAACGGCGTGGTCAAGGTTTCGGCCAAGGACCTGGCCACCGGCCGGGAGCAGAACATCACCATCAGCGGCTCGACCAATCTTTCCGAAGCGGAGGTGCAGCGCGCCATGGCCGACGCGGCTGCCTACGAAGCCGAGGACAGCCGCCGCAAGGCCCGGCTGGAACTGCACAACCGGGCGGAGCTGCTGGCCTATAAGGTGGACGAAGCGCTGGGCAAGTGCAAGAGCCAGCTGGAAAAAGAGGAGCAGAACGCCGTCAAAGCCGATCTGGCCGCTCTGCGCAAATGCCTGCGCAAGGACCGGCCCGAGCGCATGAATGACGCCGAGGCCGAGCGCCTGACCGCCGCCAAGGAAAAGCTGGAGCAAAGCGCGGCCCATCTGATGTGCCTGTGGCAGGCTGCGCAGGGGCAGGAGCATGCCGCCCCCGGCACGGAAAACAACAATGCCCTGTAACCGGAAACGGGCGCCCCGCGCAGACAGCGCGGGGCGCCCGCTTTGCTGAAAACCGGCTGTACGGACGAAACACGGCGGGGCCGCCCTGAAAAGGGGAGGCCCCGCCGTGTTCTGTGTGGATAAAGCGGCCGGCGCGCAGCAGCCCGCGCAGCGGCATGGAAAGGCACGGCTCACAGCATTTTGGACAAAAACGCCTGCAGCCGGGGGTGCTTGGGGTTTGTGAACAGCTCCTCGGGCGGTTCATCCTCCTGCACCTTACCCTCATCGATAAAGATCACCCGGTTCGACACCTCGCGGGCAAAGCCCATTTCGTGGGTCACCACCAGCATGGTGATGCCGGTATGGGCCAGCTCGCGCATCAGCGCCAGCACCTCGCCCACCATTTCAGGGTCCAGCGCGCTGGTGGGCTCGTCGAACAAGATCACGTCCGGGTCCATGGCCAGCGCGCGGGCAATGGCCACGCGCTGCTGCTGCCCGCCCGAAAGGCTGGCCGGGTAGGCGTCCGCCTTATCCGAAAGGCCCACGCGGGCCAGCAGCTCGTCGGCTTTCTGGCTGGCGGCCTGCGGGTCTTTCAGCTTCAGCAGGGTGGGGGCCATGGTCAGGTTCTGCTTGACCGTCATGTGCGGGAACAAATTGAAGTGCTGGAACACCATGCCCATCTTCTGGCGCAGCTGGTCGATGTGCTTTTCATCCACTTCTACGCCCTCAAACTTGATGCTGCCCTCCGTGGGCACCTCCAGCCGGTTCAAACAGCGCAGAAAGGTGGATTTGCCGCAGCCCGACGGCCCGATCAGGCATACCACGTCGCCGCGGTAAATGTCGATGTCAATGCCTTTCAGCACCTCCAGCGTGGGGGTCAACCCCTTGACGCCGCGTTTTTTTTCGCCGCCGTAGGTCTTTTTCAGCCCGCGCACTTCCAAAATCTTATCGGTCACTTTGCGCCAACCTCACTTCCATCTTCGTTACAAAGTGCTGCAGGATCATGACCAGCAGCAGGTAGACGGCCGCCACCGTAAACAGCGGGAACACGGCTTCGTAGGTGCGGCTGCGCACCAGGTCGCCCGCGCGGGTCAGATCCCGGATGCCCACATAGCCGCTGATGGAGGTCTCTTTCAACAGCACGATTATTTCGTTGCCCAACGCGGGCAGCACGTTTTTGATGGCCTGCGGCATGATGACCTTCCAGGTGGCCTGCGTGTACGAAAGGCCCAGGCTGCGGGCGGCCTCCATCTGGCCGGGATCGAGGGACATGATGCCGCTGCGGAAGATCTCGGCCACATAGGCGGCGCTGTTCATGCCAAAGGCCAGCGAGGCGATCAGGTAGGGGTTGTTGCAGCTGACCAGGATGACAAAGTTCATGATCAGCAGCTGGATCATGGTGGGCGTGCCGCGAATGACCGTCAAATAGACCCGGGCGATGACGTTGAGAAACTTCAACCGGCCGGTGCGGTCATGGGTGGTGCGGATGTACGCCAGCGCAAAGCCCAGCACCACACCCAGAACAACAGCCAAAAAGGTGATGATCAGCGTGGCGCGCAGACCCTCGAGAAAATAGAGGTAGCGATTGTCGGTAATGAAGCACGAAATGAATTTCAGCTTCAGGTTTTCCCAGATGGACATGAACAAAAACCTCCTGTCGGCGAACGGGGTACAGGCAAGATACAAAGGGCGGGACCCGTGCAAAACGCCGGTGTTCCGCCCTTTGCTGTTCAGCCGGCCGCAGCCGGGCGGCCCGCTGTGCTGTGTAATTTACTTGGCCACAATAACGACCTGCACGCCGGTGCAGTAGCTGTCGGTGAAGTCGATGTACTGCAGCCGCTCCTCGGTCACGGTCATGCCGGCCATGGCAAACCCGACCCTGCGGCCCCGCCCGGCCACGAGCAGCGAGTCGAACTCCATGTCCTGGATCTCCAGCTCGAAGCCCAGCATATCGCAGATGGCCTTGGCAAACTCGGCGTCGATGCCGGTGATCTCGCCGCCCTCGATGTACTCGTACGGCTCAAACGTGGCGTTGGTGCCCATCACCAGCTTGCCGTTGGGGTACTCGGTGCCTTCGGGCGTCACATAGCCGGCGGCGCCTTCGGTCTTGTTGATGTACTTGTCCAGGATGGCTTCCAGCGTGCCGTTGGCCTTCAGCGCGGCAATGGCCTGGTTGAACTGCTCGGTCAGGGCGGCGTTGTCCTTGGCGATGGCGGCCGCGTAATCCTCCACGGCGTACTCGGTTTCCAGAATGGTCAGTTTGTCGGCATTGGCCTCCACAAACTTCACGGCAACCTGGTCATCAATGACCACGGCGTCGATCTGGCCGGCCAGCAGCGCCTGCACAGCGTCGCCGCCCTTGTTGTACTGCTTGCACTCGGCCAGGTTCAGGCCCTCGGTGTTGCCCACTTCGTCCGAAATGTAGATGTCGCCGGTGGTGCCCAGCTGGACGCCCACGGTCTTGCCGGCCAGATCATCCAGCGAGAAGATGGTCTGCCCTGCGGCGGAACTGCTGGCGGCGGAACTGCCGGCGGCAGAGCTGGAGCTGGAGCTGGAGCCGCCGCAGGCGGACAGCATGCAGGCGGCGGCGGTCATGCCGGCCGCGGCGAGAAACGAACGACGCGAAATCTTTTTCATAATGAATACTCCTCTTTTATGCAATCGTGTATGCACTGAATGGTTCCTGTATATGAACCCGTTCCCCCCTATCAAGGAACAGAACATAGTATAGAATATACAAAAGCCTTTGTCAATGTTTGTGCAACGATTCTAAGAACTTTTTTTAAAGTTTTTTGAGAAATATTCAATTTCTTGTGAATATATTCAATCAAAATAGGAGATCAGCTCGCCGGCGGGGCGTTTGGGCACAAAATAATCCCTGTTTTCGTCCAGATAATACTTGACGCTGCCGCCCTCGGGCAGGGGCACGACCGTGCTTTTGTGGGTGGGGTAGCCAAAGGCCACCATGCTGTGCAGGTGCAGATGCTCCGGCAGGCCGAACAGCTCAGTCAGCGCGGGGCGGTTGATAGCCTGCATGATGCAGCTGCCCACGCCGCTTTCCCAGGCGGCCAGCGTCATGTTGGCCAGGGCAATGCCGGCGTCGGTGTTCTGCTCGCCGCCCAGGGAGGTGTCCTGCAATACGGCAATGAACAGGGTGGGCAGCTCGTCGGGTTTGGGGGTGCCCAGCTCGGGCGGCAGGGCGCCAGCCCATTTGACCAGGGCGTTGACCTGCCGCACGGTTTCGGGCTTGCGCACGGCCAGCAGCCGGATGGGCTGGGCATTGCGGGCGCTGGACGACAGCCGCACAGCGGCGGCGATGCTGTCGATCACAGCCTGCGGCACCGGCTTTTGCGCAAAGCGGCGGTAGGTACGGCGGGTGGTCATCAAATCAAGCACAGCCATTTTCAAATTCCTCCAGTTATGCTATGATGGAATAAAGTGTGATAGATCCAGTATAACGCATCCGCGTAAATTTACAAGCGCGGCTGCGCCCAAAAGGAGAGATGGAACGATGAAGATCGCGGTGTATTGCTCCTCGGCGGAGGGGCTGGCGGCCGAATATTACACGGCGGCTGAACAGTTTGGCCGGCTGCTGGCTTCGCACGGGCATTCGCTGGTGTACGGCGGCTACGGCAAGGGGGTCATGGCGGCGGTGGCGGCGGGCGTGTGCGCGGGCGGCGGCGCTGTGACCGGCGTGGTGCCCGCCGTGTTTGATCGGGAGGGCTTTGCGTTCGCGGGCTGCACGCAAGTCATCCACACCCAGACGATGCACCAGCGCAAGGCCGCCATGGAAGCGGAAGCAGACGCCTTTGCGGTGCTGCCCGGCGGCATCGGCACCTACGACGAGTTTTTTGAAGCGTTGGACCTGAAGGGTCTGGGCCTGCTGCCCAAGCCGCTGGCCGTGCTGAACACCGGCGGCTGCTACGATGCGCTGGCCGCTTTGCTGGCGGACGGCGTGCGCCGCGGCATGATCGCCCCGCGCAATGCGGCACTGGCGCCGATGTTTGCCACCGCCGGCGAGCTGCTGGCCTACCTGGAGCAGCAGGCGGGCCGCAGGTAAAGCGCCCCTGCCGCGCAAAGCCGAAAACGGCGCCCGGCCCGCCCCAAACAGCAAAACCGCCCCCGTTTGCAGCAAGCTGCGCTGCAAACGGGGGCGGCGGCGTGAATGGAGCAAAAAACTGTCAGAACCAGGTCCACCCCGGCAGGCGGCGGGCTGGCGGCTGGGGCAGGGCGCTGTCGGGGATCTCGATCAAGTAGCGCTCGCTGGCGGTGATCACGGTGGTGGCGCCGCGGGTGCACAGCCGGGGCTGCATGGGGTTGTAGCTCATGTGCACATGGCCATGGATAAAATACGCCGGGGCGCAGCTGTCCAAAAGCTGATTAAAGCAGACAAAGCCCCGGTGCGCGGGGTCGGCCCCGTCGTTCAGGCCATATGCCGGGGCATGGGTCAAAAAGATATCCACGCCGCCGGCCCGGCGCACAGCGCCTTTCAGCCGGTTCAGCCGGCGGGCCATTTGGCGCTCGGTGTACTGGTACAGCGCCCACGGCTCGTAGCGGATGGAACCGCCCAGGCCCAGGATCCGCAGCCCGCGCCAGGTGACCAGGCGGCCGTCCACGCACAGGCAGCCCTCGGGGTCGGTTTTATCATGGTTGCCCCGCACATAAAGGATGGGCGCGGTGGTAAAATTGGTCAGGTATTCCAGATACTCGTGCGGCAGGTCCCCGCACGAAAGGATCAGCTCCACCCCCTCCAGGCGGGGGCGGGGATCTGTGTCCCACAAAGCGCGGCAGGGCTCGTCGGCCAGGGTCAAGATCTTCACATCCGTTGCTCCTTTTTATGACTGTTATTTCGGCGACGCCTGGCTCACGCCCTGCAGCTCGACCAGATGCCGCACGGTCGGCGTGGTGATCTCGTCGATGGAGGGCAGCCGCCCCTCCACGTTGTCGGCCAGCCAGTTCATCTGCAGCAGCTCCCGGGCGGAAAAACGCTGGTCGGCCGTCTTTTGCACCGCGCCGTCCTGGCCGTGCAGCTCGCCCGCAAAGGGGTCCAGCAGGCCGGCGGCGATCTGCTGCTGGGCCAGCATCAAAAGCTGCAGCGTGCCGTCCGGCACAGCGGACGAGTACCGCACGCTGACCGCGCGGCTGCTCATGCCCCACCAATAGTTGATGGCGCGGCCGGTGCCGGCCTCCTCGTTTTTCCAGGTGCCGTCCAAAATCGAGCGCACGATCTCTTGGTAGATCACATCCCAGCGCCACACGGGCTGGGCCAGCGTTTCAAAGGAGCCGCCGGGCGCGCGGCGCACCAGGCCGGGGTCCTGCCCCGGGCCGGTCAGGATGCTCTGGTCGCGGCCCGAGATCAGCATAATGTCCGGCCGGTCGGCAAAGTCGGCCCGGCCGTCCGGCCCGCCCACGCACAGCCAGCGCAGGCACACCTTGCCCTGCGGGCGCACGGCGCGCAGCCCCAGCGCAAACGCGTTGATGCTGGCCGGCGTGCCGTAAATGGGGTAGTTGGCCACATAGCCTACCGTGTCCTGCTGCGAAAGAATGCCCGCCAGCATGCCCAACAGGTATTTTGCCTCGTACATGCGGGGGTAGTAGGTGCGCACCGAGGGGTGCGGCATGTTCAGCGAGCAGTTCAGGATCTTGGCGTCCGGGTAGCGGGCGGCAGCTTTCAGGCAGGCGGGCATCATCTGGCTGCTGGTGGTAAACACCACCTGTGCGCCGTTGCGCAAAACGGCCTCCAGCCGGGCGGCGTCGTCCACGCCGGGCTGGACATCGTTGTGGTGCGACACCTCCACGCGGTAGCCGAACGTGTTTTTCATGGCCATGCGGCCCTCGCCGTGGGCGCGGGTCCAGGCGCTGGTCTGGGCGTTGTTTTCGTGCAGAAACACGATCTTCAGCGGCTCAGGCCGGGCATTCAGCGAAGGGATAAGCTTTTTAAGCAGCGGGGGCTGTTCGGGCTGGATCTGGGGCTTGAGCGAAAGCTCCACCGCGTCGGGCTGGGTCAGTACGGTCACTTCATCCCAGATCTTTTCCAGGTTCTTGCGCAGCACGGCAGGCGTGGCATCCAGCGAATCGGCATAGCGGTAAAACGAAAGGTAGACCAGCACCGCATCGCCGGCGGTCAGGCCCAGGCGGCCGCCGCCCAGCGCCTCAAACTGCTGGCGGAACGCATAGAAAAAGGCGAAAAACTTTTTGCGGTCATCGGCGGACCAGCGTTCGCCGCTGGCTTTGCACACGGCGTTTTGCAGCTTGGCAAAGCTGCCCTCGCGCGTGAACCAGATGTAATTGACGCCGCTCAGGCTGTAAAAATCCAGAAATTCGTAGTAGATCCGGATTTCGGTGGAATCGCTGACCTGGGGCGCCAGCCGCGTGAACGAGCCCGGAAAGCTGACCCCGCCGGAAAACTTGAGCACCGAAACGCGCTTGTTGCCCTCCTCCACGTAAAAGCGGTTCATGAACTCGTAGGCCTTGATGGGCACCTGGATGCCTTCCTCCATGTGGGCATCGCTCAGGTTGGACCATTTGGCGGCAAATTCCGTATCGAGGTTCAGCAGCGGCATATAGTTGGGCGCAAAGGCCGTGTGGCGGCCGCGGGTCTTGGTGCCCGCAATGCTGTCCAGCGGAATGTCCACCAGGCCCAGCGGCTCCTGGCGGACGATGGTGGTGTTGATCAGAATGTCATCCAGGACGGCCAGATACGGCGAAACGCCCCGTGCCACACAGGCGCGGTACTCCTTTTGGCCGGCACGCAGCGCCTGCTGATATGTTTCAAATGACATGGCAAAGCCTCCTTTGCAGGGCAAAGCAAATCGGGGAAACGCGCCGCGCGCACCGGGATGTGAAGCGGACGCGCGGCGCAGCATCAGTATAGCATACTTTTGCGCGGATGGGACCAGACAAAACGTATTTTCGTGATTTTCTGCGCGCGACACAAAATCCGTCTGAGCCCGGCGGTTGATTTTGTGCGGATTTTCCGCTAAGCTAGAGAAAATCGAGCCGAACGCCGGGAAATGAGGTCGAACAGTATGGCGTCCCTTTTGGAACTGCCCCGCCTGGAGGCGGGCGAATATCCGGGCGGTCTGTGGTATTACGAGCCGCATACCTATCAGCCCTACCGCTATGTGCTGGGGCGGGTGGGCCGCCGCCCGCTGGTGTGCATTGGCATCAACCCGTCCACCGCCCAGCCGGGTGCGCTGGACCCCACGCTGAAAAGCGTGGAACGGCTGGCAATGGCCAACGGGTTCGACAGTTGGATCATGTTCAACGTGTACCCCCAGCGCGCAACAGACCCTAATGATATGGACCCCGCCCCGGAACTGGCCCAGCACGCGGAAACCCAGCGCAGGCTCCACGCCCTGCTGGCCCAAACCGAGCCGACCATGTGGGCGGCCTGGGGCACGCTGATCGAAAAGCGGCCCTATCTGCCGGCGCTGATGCGGGATATGGTGGCGCTTACCCAGCAGCGGGATGTGCCGTGGGTGACCTTTGGCCCGCGCAGCAAAAAAGGCCGCCCCCACCCCCCA
>CAMFSB010000056.1 GCA_945982465.1 uncultured Faecalibacterium sp.
GCGGTGAACAGCGCCATTACGCAGTCGTGCTCGGCGGCGCCGCGCTCGGCCTGCATGGTCAGCAGGGCGGCGGGCAGAATGCCGCAGCTGCCCGCCGTGGGCGCGGCCACAATGCGGCCCATGGCGGCGTTCAGTTCGCTGATCGCCAGCGCCCGCATCAGCGCCCCGCCCAATACCGGCCCGCACAGGGGCTGGCCTGCGGCCAGGGCCTGCTTCATTTTGTAGGCGTCGCCGCCTGTCAGCCCGCTGGTCGAGCGCAGGCCCGGCGCGGTGCCCGGCTCGATGCACTCGGCCATCACCTGATATTCGGCGTGCATCTGGGTGTAAAGTTCTTGTTCTGTACGGCCCAGCTGCCCGGCCTGCTGGCGCAGCACCAGGGTGGAAATGGGCTGGCCGGCCGCGTCGGCGGCGCAGACCCACGCTTCAATGGTACGGTACGTTAATTCCGACATGGGGTTCTCCTTTGCGATGTTGCGGTAAGCGTTGTACGTCAGTCCGGTACCAGCACCGTAGAACTGAGGATGTTGGGCAGCCGGCCGATGGCGTCGTTCAGGCGCGGGTCGATCTGCCCGTCCACTTCGATGGTCATGCAGGCCGTGCCGCCTTTTTCCAGGCGGGAAAGGTGAAAACTGCAGATGTTTACCTGCTGCTGGGCCATCATCTCGGTCACGGCCGCAATAGTGCCCGGCGCGTCGCGGTGCAGCACAATAAAGGTGATGTGCTGGCCGGTGATCTCCACCGCCATGCCGTTTACCTGCGTGATGCGCACGCTGCCGCCGCCGATGCTGGCCCCCTGTACGCTGATCTGCTTCCCGCTTTGGCCCCACAGTGTGATCCGGGCCGTGTTGGGGTGGGCGCCCTCGATCTGGCCGGGCGCCAGCGTTACGGCAAGGCCCTGCTGACGGGCCAGCTCCGGCGAATAGCGGATACGCCCGTCGTCCGGCCGCATGCCCAGAATGCCCGCGATCAGCGCCTTATCAGTGCCGTGGCCCTTATAGGTGCGGGCAAAGGAGCCGTGCAGCAGGATGTCGGCGCGCACCGGGGCCTCGCCCAGCAGCAGCGAGGCAATGTAGCCGATGCGCGCCGCCCCGGCGGTGTGGCTGCTGGAAGGCCCGATCATCACCGGGCCGATCATATCAAATACATTCATAGGCTTCCCTTTCCGGGCCGGGCTTTGCGCAGCGGGCCGGCCCCGCTTTGATTATACCTGCTTTTGCACCGAAAGGGAACCGTATTTTTTGCACGCTGTGTTCCGCGCGGCGGCTTGCATTCTCCCCGGCTTTGCGGTACACTGTGAACGAACGGAAACTGACAGAAAAACAACGGTCCATCGTTTGACCGGCACATGGAGCGAAAGTATGCTTTTGGCAAAGCTGTTCAGCAAAATTTTCAACCGGGTCACGCTGACGGCGCTGGCGGTGCTGGCGCAACTGGCGTGGCTTTTGAGCCTGTTTTTGGGCCTGGCCCAGTACCAGATCTGGTTCAGCGCGCTGTTTACCGTGCTCAGCGCGCTGATCGCCCTGTACATCGTGCGCAAGGACGATAACTCCGCCTATAAGATCGGCTGGATCGTGATCATCGGGCTGGTGCCGCTGTTGGGCGGGCTGCTGTACCTGTTTTTCGGCAACAAGCGCCCATCCAAAAAAATGCGCCGCCGGATCGAACGCACGCAGGCCGAGCACTACGCCGCACTGGCGGCCCGTCCGGGTGTGACCGACGGCCTGCCCCCGCGCATGGCGGCCACCTCCCGGTACCTCACAGAGTACGGCCCGTATCCGCCCTGGCAGCACACGGCCGTGCGGTATTTCTCCTCGGGCGAGGCGATGTTCCCTCAGATGCTGGCCGACATGGAACGGGCGGAACGATTCATCTTTATGGAATACTTCATCATCTCCAAGGGAAGCATGTGGAACAAAATGTTCGACGTGCTCAAGCGCAAGGCGGCAGCCGGCGTGGATGTGCGGGTGATCTACGACGATGTGGGCAGCGTGTGGGCGATGCCCAAGAACTTTGCGGTGGAGCTGGAGAAAAATCACATCCACTGCCTGCCGTTTAACCCGATGGTACCGGTGCTTGCCTTTGTGATGAACAACCGGGATCACCGCAAGATCCTGGTCGTCGACGGCAACGTGGGCTATACCGGCGGCATTAACATCGCCGACGAATACGTCAACCGGATCGAGCGCTTCGGCTACTGGAAGGACACCGGCGTGCGGCTGGAGGGCGACGCGGTGTGGAACCTGACCGTCACCTACCTGAACCTGTGGAACTCGTTCCGCAAAATGGATGACAACTATGCCGCGTTCCGCCCCACCATCCAGGGCCAGACGCCCACCGACGGCGTGGTGCAGCCCTATACCGATTCGCCGCTGGACGAGGAACCCCTGGCCGAAAACGTGTATCTGGAGATCCTTGCCCAGGCCGAGCGGTATGTGTATATCTTTACGCCGTATCTGATCATCGACAACGAAATGACCAACGCTTTGTGCCTAGCGGCCAAGCGCGGGGTGGAGGTGTGCATCGTCACACCGGCCATCCCGGATAAAAAGCTGGTGTTCCGGCTTACACGGTCGTATTACGCCACGCTGCTTCGCGCCGGGGTGCGGATCTACGAATACACGCCCGGCTTCATCCACGCCAAGAGCTTTGTGTGCGATGACCGTATTGCCGTGGTGGGCAGCGTGAACATGGATTACCGCAGCCTGGGGACGATCTTCTACTACGCGCCCCTCCGCAACGCGGCAGCGCGCGTGGTGGGGCCGGTGCGCTATGACGATGTGGGCAGCGTGAACATGGATTACCGCAGCCTGTACCTGCATTTTGAATCTGCCGTGCTGCTGATGGAGTGCAGCATGATCCGCGAGCTGAAGCAGGACGCGCTGGACACCATGCGTGTCAGCCGGCCGGTTGCCCTGGCTGACTGCCGGCAGGGCTTTTTGGGCACGCTGCTGGACGATCTGCTGCGGCTGCTCAGCCCGCTGCTGTAAGTGCAAACGCTGTGAACGAGCGAATGCAAACAAAAAAGCCGCCGCCGGCGGCTTTTTTGTTTGCAAAAGGGCTTGACACTCTCACAAAATTGGTTTATAATTAAACTGTTCCTAACAAAACCGTTCAAAAACGAACTGAGCAAGGGGAGGGCGCCGCCTTACATGGAAGCGAAAAACGCAAATCTGGCACAGCTTCAGCGGATCTTCCGGCTGTATGAGACCATGACCGGCGGGCTGTGCGAACGGTACGGCTTTACCCGCACCGAAACCAATGTGCTGTCGTTTCTGGCCAACAATCCGGGGCTGGATACGGCGCGGGATATCGTGGAATACCGCGCCATCCCCAAAGCGAATGTGTCGCAGGCGGTGGAGCAGCTCATCCAAAAGGGGATGCTCACCCGCCGGCAGGATACGCGGGCCCGGCGGCAGATTCATATGGAGCTGACCGAACGGGCGGCCGCCCCCGTGCAGGAACTGGCAGAGCTGCTTGCGGAGTACAGGCGCGTAATGTACCAGGGCTTTACGCCGGAGGAATACGCTCTGTACCAGCAGCTGACGGACCGCATCACCGAAAATGTAAACAGAGAAATGGAAAGGATCGAAGCGTATGGAAAAAAATAAGGATTTCCTTGGCACAGAACCGGTCGGTAAGCTGATGTTCCAGCTTTCGCTGCCGGCCATCGCAGCCCAGCTGATCAATATGCTGTACAACATTGTGGACCGGGTGTACATCGGCCACATGCCCGAGGTGGGCGCGCTGGCGCTTACGGGCATCGGCGTGTGCACGCCCATCATCATCATCGTGTCGGCGTTTGCGGCGCTGGTGGCCATGGGCGGCGCGCCCCGCGCTTCCATCGAGATGGGCAAAGGCGACGGGGAGGCCGCCGAGCGGATCCTCGGCTCCTGCTTTACGCTGCAGGTGGTTATTTCGGCGGTACTGACAGCGGTGCTGCTGCTGTGGGGCCGGCCGCTGCTGCTGATGTTCGGCGCCAGCGAAAATACAGTTGTGTACGCCGCCCAGTATCTGAGCACCTACGCCCTGGGCACGGTGTTCGTGCAGCTCACTTTGGGTATGAACGCCTTTATCACGGCGCAGGGTTTTGCCAAAACCAGCATGCTCACCGTGCTCATCGGCGCGGTGTGCAACATCATACTGGACCCCATCTTCATTTTCGGCCTTAAACTGGGTGTGCGCGGCGCGGCGCTGGCCACAATTCTTTCGCAGGGCGTAAGCTGTGTGTGGGTGCTGCTGTTTTTGTGCGGCAAAAAAACGCAGCTGCGGCTGCGGGCTTCCTGCCTGCGCCCCAGCGCCCGGATCCTGGCGCCCTGCGTGGCGCTGGGCGTTTCGCCCTTCATCATGCAGGCCAGCGAAAGCCTGGTGTCCATCTGCTTCAATTCGTCGCTGCTGAAATACGGCGGCGACCTGGCCGTGGGCGCCATGACCATCCTGACCACCGTGATGCAGTTTACCATGATGCCGATGCAGGGCTTTGCCCAGGGTGCGCAGCCCATTTCCAGCTATAACTTCGGCGCGCGCAACGCGGCCCGTGTCAAAAAGACCTTCCAGTTATTGGTCACGGTGTGTTCCATCTATGCGGTAACACTGTGGGGCGCGGTGCAACTGTTCCCGCAGGTGTTCGCGTCGTTGTTCACCTCGGACGCCGCTCTGGTGGAGTATACCCGCAGTGCGCTGCGCATTTACGCGGCGGCCATGTTCGCGCTGGGCGTACAGATGCCCTGCCAGATGACCTTTGTTTCGCTGGGCAACGCCAAGGCGTCCATTCTGGTGGCGATCTTCCGCAAATTTATCGCCCTGATCCCGCTGATCTATGTGCTGCCGCTGTTCTTTACCGATAAGGTGTTCGCCGTGTACCTGGCCGAGCCGGTGGCCGACACGATCTCGGTGATTTTTGCGGCGACGCTGTTCGCCTTTGAGTTCAAAAAAGCCATGAAGCAGCTGGAGGCTCCCGCCCCGCTGCAGGACCGCACCTGACCGCAGCGCGGCAGTAGCGCGGCTGATATCCCTCTTGTCCATCCTGTGTTGACAGGCCCGCCGGCGCGCGGGTATACTGAAAACACGCAATGGACAGGGGGATTTTTTTATGAAGCTGCTGATCGTGGACGATAACGAGCAGATCCTGGGCGTATTGCAGCGCTATGCCGAGCGGGAAGGCTACGAAACGGTTCTGGCCCGTACCGGCATGCAGGCGCTGGAGCGGTTCCGCGCGCACCACATCGACCTGGTGCTGCTGGACGTGATGATGCCCGAGATGGACGGCTATGCCGTCTGCCGCGAGATCCGCAAAACCAGCCTAGTGCCGGTGATCATGGTCACCGCCCGCGGCGAGGACTATGAGCGCATCATGGGGCTGGATATCGGGGCGGACGATTACATCGTCAAGCCCTTTTCGCCCGGCGAGGTGATGGCCCGCGTGCGGGCGGTGCTGCGGCGCATTGAGCCGCACGCGACCGTGCCCGAAAGCGGCAGCGTGCTGCGGTACGATAATCTGTGCATCGACCTGGACCGGTACGAGGTCACGGTAAACGGCCAGCCCATTGCCCTGACCCGCCGCGCGGTGGAGATCCTGTGGACGCTGGCGGCGAAGCCGGAGCGCACCTATACCCGCGAGATGCTGCTTTCGCAGCTGTGGGGCGACGATTACTACGGTGATATCCGTGCTGTGGACAGCCAGATCAAGCGGATGCGCCTGGCGTTGGGTACACAGCCGCATCCCAACTGGGATGTGAAAACCATCTGGGGAGTGGGGTATCGCTTTGAAAAGAAAGCCTGAAACATCCGGCACCCGCCTGTCGGCCCAGCTTGCGGTGACCTACGGCATGCTGATGCTGGTGCTGAATTTACTGCTGCTGGTTGTGGTGACGATCTATTTCGGCTGGCACACCGACCGGATGGAACTGGAAAAATCGCTCGACCGGCTGGTGCTCAAAACCAACCAGCGCTTTGCCGAGGAGGGCTTCCCCGAAGCGTTTGAAACCCAGGATCTGGACCATTTGCGCGGCCGGCTGCGGTACCTGGGCAGCTTTGAGGACACCGCCGCCATGCGGGTGTACTTTGTGTTCCCCGACAATATGGCCGCCCGCTACAGCGAGGAGACCGAAACGGCGGAATTCGGTGTGCTGCCGCCCCAGTACGAGCGCTGCGTCGAACAGACCCGCGAGCAGGGCAGCTACCGCGCCCTCGCGTTTTTCAACCGGGACGGCCTGCGGGAATTTGTGCGCTGCGCCGCAGTGGAAAGCCCCCTGGGCGGCACGGCGGTTATTTTGGTGTCCTCACCGGTCAGTTACATGGTGCGAGCGCTGTCGCCGGTGCTGCTGGTCATGCTGGTGGGGCTGCTGCTGTCAGTCATGACGGCGGTGCTTTTGGCCCGCAGCTATGCCCAAAAGCTGACCCGGCCGCTAAACGCGGTGAATAATGCCCTGCGCCATTGGCAGAACGAGGATTTCTCGGGCGCGGCGGAACTGAGCAGCTTTGACGAGATGCAGGCGCTGACCCACACCATGAACACCGTGGCGTCCAGCCTGGCGCAGAGTGCCGCGGACCGGGCGCGGTTCTTCTCGGATGTGTCCCACGAGCTGAAAACCCCGGTGGCGTCCATCCGCGCCCAGACCGAGCTGCTGCTGGACGGCCTGGCGGAAAACGAGGAGGAGGAACGGCAGTATCATCAGGGCATCCTGCGCGAAACCGAGAACCTGCAAAACCTGGTGGAGGACCTGCTGACGCTGAGCCGCCTGCAAAGCCCGGAATATGAAATGGTGATGGAGGACTGCTCGCCCGCCGGCATACTGGAGGATGCGGTGCGCAGCTGCCGCCCGCTGGCGCTGCGCAAGGGCGTGCAGCTGCACTACACCGCCGAGCCTTTGTCCAGGGCCAACGGCGTGATCCGGGGCAACTATACCCGTGTGCGCCAGCTGTGCGTTATTATCATTGAAAATGCCGTCAAGTATACGCCGGCCGGCCGCGCGGTCACCGTACGGCTGTACAACGGCGCGGAAGGCCCGGCCGTGGAGGTGCGGGACCAGGGACCCGGCATCCCGGAGGATGAGCAGGCCCGGGTGTTCCAGCGCTATTACCGGGGCAATGAGACGGGCAACATTGCCGGCAACGGCCTGGGCCTTGCCATCGCCAGCCAGATCGCCCGCATGCTGGGCATCCGCATTGTGCTGGAAAGCCGGGTGGGCGAAGGCACGCTGTTCCGCCTGCTGTTTGCGCGCGCATAAGTTTGTTGCAAGGCCTGAAAGCAGCGGGCTTTGCAACGTAACGCCACGGCCAGCCGCGCCTGCCGGCAGTGCCTGAAGCAACCATGAACGACCATGCCGCCGGCGAGCCTATGGGCAGTCCGGGCCGACCCGCACAGAAAGGGCGCCCGGACTGCTGTTTTTTTGCCAATATTTGAGAAAGGGGAAAGTTGATACAAATCTGACAAATTTTTGACATATTCGCAAATTAT
This sequence comes from uncultured Faecalibacterium sp., assembly GCA_945982465.1. Taxonomy (GTDB): domain Bacteria; phylum Bacillota; class Clostridia; order Oscillospirales; family Ruminococcaceae; genus Faecalibacterium. The sequence continues at coordinate 7,457 of CAMFSB010000056.1, forward strand.
AATAACGGCTTGCAGGATCATTGATCCATATAAAACGGGCATTGGGCCTGTGAATGCAGAAAAGTAAGGAGAAACAAGCATGAAACTGAACAACATGAAACGTGCAGCCGCCGCTGTGGCTTCCATGGCGCTGCTGCTGGGCCTGGCCGGCTGCGGCGCGGGCTCTTCTTCCTCCGCTGCGCAGAGCGGCGCGTCCAGCACCGCTTCCAGCACGGTGAACACCGAGAGCACCGGCGCCTGCAAGACCGGCCTGGGCATCGTGGTCGGCGCTTCGGTCAAGGATGACCGCAATGCCAGCGCCGTCAGCACCGCGGTCGCCGTTGTGCTGGACAGCGAGGGCCGTATTGTCAGCGCCGCGCTGGACGTGGCCCAGAACAGCGGCTCCGCCAATGAGGACGGCACCCTGGTTGTGGCTGAAAGCTACCAGACCAAGCAGGAGCTGGGCGATGACTACGGCATGCGTAAGGCGTCCGGCATTGGCAAGGAGTGGTATGAGCAGGCGGATGCGTTCTGCGCCTATATTGTGGGCATGACCGCGGACGAAGTGGCCGCTATCCCCACCGATGGTTCGGACGCTGACCTGGCTGCTGGCTGCACCGTGGGTGTGGACACCTTTATCGAGGCTGCGGTCAAGGCCTGCCAGAACGCCCAGGAGCTGGGCGCTAATGCGGGCGATACCCTGTCGCTGGCCATCGTGTCCGAGAACGCTCATGGCAACAAGGACGCCACCGCGGAAGAGGACGGCAAGCTGGAGATCGACAGCACCTTTGTGGTCGTGACCAAGGACGCTGACGGCAAGGTCACCAGCGCTGTGTGCGACATGATGCAGGCTGCGTTCACCGTGGCGGCAGACGGCACCCTGACCGCCCCCGAAGCTGTGCTCACCAAGCTGGAAAAGGGCGATGACTACGGCATGCGCAAGGCTTCCGGCATTGGCAAGGAGTGGTATGAGCAGAGCGAGGGCGACGGCGCCTCCCTGGAGGGCCAGGCCGCCACCGAGCGCGCAGCCCGCCCCCCCCCCGGCACCCCCGCCCCCCCCAGGGCGCGGTAGTTGTTTTCCAGCTCCTTCGCCTCCTGCCCCTTGACCTGCTCGGGCGCGCGCTTGCCGCCCTTGAAGGTGGTGGCGGTGATGGGCGCTTCATTGATGCTGCCAGTACATGCCACCG
>CAMFSB010000057.1 GCA_945982465.1 uncultured Faecalibacterium sp.
GCCTACAGCGAAGCCTACGGCCACCCCGACGGTGAAGCCCACGGCAACGCCTACAGCGAAGCCTACGGCTACCCCCACGGCTACGCCTACAGCCAAACCTACGGCCACGCCGACGGCGAAGCCCACTGCAACGCCGACAGCGAAACCTACAGCTACGCCTACAGCCGAGCCCACTGCCACCCCGACGGTGAAACCTACGGCTACTCCGACTGTAGCACCCACGGCCGCTCCTACCGTTAAACCCACCGCAACCCCGACGGCGGAACCTACAGCTGCTCCCACAGCGGTGCCGACCGCAGCGCCAACTGCGGTGCCTACGGCAACACCCACAGCAGCGCCTACCGCTGCTCCGACCATCGCACCGACCGCAGCGCCGCAGCCGACGCCGTCGGCCGTTCCGACGGCCGCCCCCACTGCGCAGCCTACGGAGATCGTGATTCCCGTAACCACACAGGCGTCGCCCGCTGTTCCGCCCGCCGCCCCGGCTGCGGTGGCAACCGCAAGGCCGCTGGTAATGCCTACGGAAACGCCGGCACCCACGCCTGCCCCCACTCCGGAGCCTACACCGGCGCTGGAACCCACGCCGGCGCCGATGGAACCCCCGACAGATCCGTCTGACGCTTCGGCAGGCGGCCAGCCCGCTTCGCAGGACGAGAACAAACCTCTCAGCAGCGACGCGCTGGTTCCGCTGGGCGCAGCCGGCCTCGGCACTGCCGGCGTATGTGCCGTCTTTACGGTGCACACCCGGCGCCGCCGCCCACGCAAACTCAAAGACCGCCATGTACGCAAATAAGCCCGTCTGACCGGTTTTCTGATCGGCGGCAAGCACACCGCGATGGAAACACAGCCCCCTGATGCAGCGAGTATATGTCCTGCATCAGGGGGCTTCTTTGTGCTGTATTTCCTGCCAAAGCAAAAGCAGCCCGCCAAACGGCCGCACCGCGCCGCGCTGCGGCCAAAAGTTTCCGGCGCAGTCGCTTCGCCCTGCATCGGCTCGGCACGCCAGCTTGTGCCTATCGCCGCAGCAAAAGCAGCCCGCCGCCGGGAAACCCGGCAGCGGGCTGCTTCATCCTGTTCCGTGTTCTACTGGGCGGGCGAAAGTCCCTTTTCCGTGCTGGGACAAGGCCGGAACCATTCTGTTTTTCGCCCGCCATGCCGTTTTGCCATATCACCTGCGGGCTGTCTCACAAGGCCGCCTTGCCGCGCGGCCAGCCGTTCAGGCCAGCTCGCTGCGCGCTGCGGCCAGCGCCGCCTCGATCACCCGGTCCATGTCGTAATACTTGTATTCGCCCAGACGACCGCCGAACAGCACATTCGGTTCAGCGTCCGCCAGCTTTTTGTATTCGGCATACAGCGCGCCGTTCTTTTGGTCGTTCACCGGGTAATAGGGTTCGTCACCGGGCTTCCACTCGGCGCTGTATTCGCGGCTGATGACCGTTTTAGGCTGCGTGCCGAACTCGAAATGTTTGTGTTCGATGATGCGGGTGTAAGGGGTCTCGGCGTCGGTGTAGTTCACCACCGCGTTGCCCTGATAGTTTTCCATGTCCAGCGTTTCGGTCTCAAAGCGCACGCTGCGGTATTGCAGCGCGCCCAGCCGATAGCCAAAGTAGGCGTCGATCGGGCCGGTGTAAACCACCTTTTCGGCCAGCGCGTCCCACCGGGCCTTGTCGCTCAGGTAATCCTCGCGCAGCCGCACCTCGGTATCGCCCAGCAGGCGGCGCACCATTTCGGTGTAGCCACCTACCGGAATGCCCTGGAACAGGGCGTTGAAGTAGTTGTTGTCGTAGGTAAAGCGCACCGGCAGCCGCTGGATGATGAACGCCGGCAGCTCGGTGCAGGGGCGGCCCCACTGTTTGCCCGTGTATCCCTTGATAAGCTTTTCGTAGATATCAGTGCCCACCAGGCTGATGGCCTGCTCTTCCAGATTTTTCGGCTCAGTGATGCCGGCGGCGGCCTTCTGCTCCTCGATCCTTGCCCGGGCCTGCGCAGGGGTGATCACGCCCCACATCTTGTTAAAGGTGTTCATGTTGAACGGCAGGTTGTAGATCTCGCCTTTGTAGTTTGCCACCGGGCTGTTGGTGTAGCGATTGAACTCGGCAAACTGGCTGATGTACTGCCACACCTCACGGTTGTTGGTGTGGAAAATGTGCGCGCCATACTGGTGCACCTGAATGCCCTCGCATTCATAGGTGTAAATGTTGCCGGCGATGTGGTCGCGCTTGTCGATCACAAGGCACCGCTTGCCCGCCTGGGCCGCCTGCCGGGCAAACACCGCCCCATACAGGCCCGCGCCCACGATCAGATAGTCGTACGGTTTTTTCATGGTTTTCTCCCCTTTTCCGGCCGCACACGGCGCCGCCGCTTTTGAAAAAGGCCCTGCACAGGCATGCGCAGGGCCGCGGAGCGCCAGGCCGGCGCGCCTTACTTGTTTTTGTACATTTCCTCGTAGTATTTCTGGTAGTTGCCGCTGGTCACATGGTCCATCCATTCCTCGTGGGTCAGGTACCAGTCGATGGTTTTGACGATCCCTACCTCAAACGGCGTTTCCGGGTACCAGCCCAGATCGTTTTTGATCTTGGTGGGGTCGATGCCATAGCGCCGGTCGTGGCCCAGGCGGTCCTCCACATGCTTGATGAGCGCTTCACTGATGCCCTCATCGTTCAGGCGGTCATGCAGCTGGGCAATGATGGTTTTGACAATGAAAATGTTGGGCCGTTCGTTGTGGCCGCCTACATTGTACACTTCGCCCACCTTGCCGCCATTGGCCACCATGTCGATGGCCTTGCAGTGGTCCTCCACATACAGCCAATCGCGGATCTGCATGCCATCGCCGTACACAGGCAGCTGCTTGTGGTGCTTGACGTTGTTGATCATCAGCGGGATGAGCTTTTCGGGGAACTGATAGGGGCCGTAGTTGTTGGAGCAGCGGGTGATGTTCACCGGCATACCGTAGGTATCGTGGAAGGCCATGACAAACAAATCGGCGCTGGCCTTGCTGCTGGAGTAGGGGCTGTGCGGGCACAGGGGCGTAGTTTCCATAAAGTAGCCCTCGGCGCCCAGCGCGCCGTACACCTCGTCGGTGGAGACCTGCAGATACTTTTTTCCCTCTTTCCAGGTCTTGGCCGCCGCGTCGTACCAGGCTTCCTTGGCGCGCTGCAGCAGGTTCACGGTGCCCATCACATTGGTCTGCACAAAGATCTCCGGGTTGGAGATGCTGCGGTCCACGTGGCTTTCGGCCGCAAAGTTGATCACATAGTCAAAGTCGTACTGGGCGAACAGGCGGCTGACCAGTTCCCTGTCGCAGATATCGCCCTGCACAAACACATGGCGGGGGTCGCCCTCCACGCCCTTCAGGTTTTCCAGATTACCGGCATAGGTCAGCTTATCCAGGTTGACCAGCAGGATATCCTCGTATTTGTTCAGCATGTAGTACACGAAGTTGGAGCCGATAAAACCGGCGCAGCCCGTAATCAGATAGGTCTTTTTCATCATAAATCATTCTCCTTGCAAAGCACACACCCGGCAGCGCCGGCCCGCAGCCTGCGCCGCCAGTGCGCCGCGTTTTCAGTCTTTCATGCCGTTGTCGCCGTCCCAGTGCTCGAAAAACGCCGCCAGCGCCTGTTTCCAGTCGCGCATGTCGTTGCCGATGGTGCAGCGCAGCATCCGGTTATCCAGCGCACTCCAGGCCGGACGGTCGGTGCTTTCGGGGTGCTTGGCCTTGTACTGTGCCGTGGTGCAGGGGGTGACCACCGCGTCTACGCCGGCCAGGCGGACGATCTCGCAGGCAAAGTCGTACCAGCTGCACACGCCCTCGCCCGTGCAATGGTACAGGCCGTATTCGTGGGTGACGCACAGCTGCAGCAGCTCGTGCGCCAGATCCACCGCGTTGGTGGGGTTGCCCAGCTGGTCGCTGACAAACTCCAGCCTGCCGTATTTGCGGCCGGCATTCACCACCGTTTTGACGATGTTTTTGCCATAGTAGCTGTACAGCCACGCCGTGCGCACAATAAAGTGCCGGTGGCAGAACTGGGCCACATACTGCTCGCCCAGCAGCTTTGTGGAGCCGTATGCGCTGATCGGCCCCGGCAGGGCAGCCTCGTCGTGGGGCACGCCGCCGTTTTCGCGGCCGCTGAACACATAGTCGGTGGACACATGCACCAGCCGCGCGCCCACCTTTTCGGCCGCCTGCGCCAGATTGCGCGGGCCGATGGCGTTTGCTTTGAATGCGTCGTCGTGATGGGTCTCGCAGCCGTCCACGTTGGTGTAGGCGGCGCAGTTGATGATCACATCCGGGTGATGGCGGCGCACAAACTCCACCACCGCCCGGTAATCGGAGATATCCAGTTCCGGCAGATCCACCGGGATCACTGTTGCACTGCGCAGCTTTTCGGGGATGGGGCCCAGTTCGCTTTTGCCCAGCCGCAGCTGTTTTTGCAGTTCCGTGCCCAGCTGCCCTTTGCAGCCTGTAATAAGGATCTTCATGGGTTGCCTCTCAATACTTCAGTTTATCATCGGCCACATTTTTCAGGTGCTGGCCGTAAGGCGATTTGCCGTAGCGCGTCGCCGATTCCAGCAGCTTTTCGCGGGTGATCCAGCCGTATTTATAGGCGATCTCCTCCGGGGCCGAGATCTTGACGCCCTGACGCTTCTCGATCATCCGCACAAAGTCGGCGGCTTCCACCAGGCTGTCCATCGTGCCGGTGTCCAGCCAGGCAAAGCCGCGGCCCAGCAGCTGCACATCCAACGCCCCCTGTTTGAGGTACATATCGTTCAGGGTGGTGATCTCCAGCTCGCCGCGGGCCGAGGGCTTGACGGCCTTTGCCATCTGCACCACGTTTTTGTTGTAAAAGTACAGGCCGGTAATGGCATAGTTGCTCTTGGGCTGGGCGGGCTTTTCCTCCACCGAGAGCACGCGGCCGTCTTTATCGAACTCGACCACGCCGAAGCGCTCGGGGTCGGTGACATAGTAGCCGAACACCGTGCAGCGGCCCTTTTGCTCGGCGTTGGCCGCGGCCGCCTTAAGGATGCGCGAAAAACCGTTGCCGTAGAAAATATTATCGCCCAGGATCATGGCGCAGCAATCATCGCCAATAAATTCCTCACCCAGGATAAACGCCTGCGCAAGGCCGTCCGGCGAGGGCTGCACCTTGTACTGCAGATGGATGCCGTACTGGCTGCCGTCGCCCAGCAGATGCTCAAAACGGGGCGTGTCCTCCGGCGTTGAGATGATGAGGATGTCCTGGATGCCCGCCAGCATCAGCGTGGAAAGCGGGTAGTAGATCATCGGCTTATCGTAAACCGGCAGCAGCTGTTTGCTGGTGACCATCGTCAACGGATAAAGCCGGGTGCCGGCACCGCCGGCGAGGATGATACCTTTCATAGTGTGCACTCCTTTTTCCTGTTCCATTGTAAGAAAAGTTGTGCAGCTTAGTTCAAAGCGGAGCTGCGTCCGCTGTCAACAAAACAATGCGCCCTGTGCCAGAGCTTAGAATTGCAGGCCCCACTTGGCAAAATAGCGGGCCATGCTTTTCATCTGCAGCACAAACGGCCGCAGGCTGGAATGCGGCGCGCGGTGCCAGGCGTGCACTGCCGTAAACTGCGGCCAAAGCTGCACGCGCCCTTTTTGCAGGGCTTTCTGGGTCAGGTCCGCGTCCTCCACATACATGAAGTACCCCTCGTCGAACCCGCCGATCGCGCGGAAAACCTCCGTGCGCAGCATGCTGAAGCTGCCGGTGCAGAACTCGATGTCAGTGGGAACGGAGAGATCCTGCCCTGCCATCACATAGCGGTCGTTGAACGGTTTGATGCACTTCAAAAAGGGCAGCTGCCGGTACACCAGCGCCAGCAGGCTGCATTTGCGCAGCGGCAGCTCCTGCACGCGGCCGTCCGGATAGCGCAGCCCGGGCCGGGCCATCACCACCTCCGGGTGTTCCTGCGCGTAATCCGCCATCCCGCTGAGCACGTCGCTTTCCAGCAGGATATCCGGGTTGAGGATAAAGTGATACTGGCTTTCCAGCAGGGGCAGCACCATGTTGTGCCCCGTGCCAAAGCCGCCGTTGGTCTGGCGGCAAAGCAGCCGCACCGCCTGGCCCTGCCCTGCGGGCAGCGCCCCCGCGTCCAGCGCCTGCTGCAGCTGCGCCGCCGAGCCGTCCGGGCTGGCGTTATCCACCAGATACAGCGTCAACGGATATTTCTGCGTATGCTGCAGCACCGAAGCCGCCGCCTTCAGCGCTTCGTCACAGCCGTTATAAACCACAATACAGGCCGAAAGTGTAAGCATACTGCCTCCGCTGACATAATTTTACACTTTATTATACTCTATTTTCCATGCAAAATCAATCGCTGTGGCCCGGCGCGCCGCCGGCCGTAAAAAACCCGCACACCGGGCAAAAGCGTCTGCCGCTTTGCTCTGTGTGCGGGCCGTATCGCCGCATGGTTGTGCCGGGCAGCTTTCTGCCCTGTAAAGCGCTTTACGCCAGAATGGGCTTGAGCGCGGCGGCCAGCGCATCCTTCTGCGCCTGGGCCTCAGCCAGGTCCTTACCCAGCGTGGTGAAGTAGGTCTTGATCTTGGGCTCGGTGCCGGAGGGGCGCACCACCACGGTGGCGCCGCCCGCCAGGCTGTAAATCAGCACGTTGGCGGCAGGCAGGCCGGTCTCTTCTGGCTTTTTGTAGTCGGTCACCTTTTCCACAGCGTAGCCCGCGAACTCCTTGGGCGGGTTGGCGCGCAGGCTTTCCATGATGGAATTCATCTTGTACATGCCCGACAGGCCCGGGAACTCAAAGCTGTCCACCTTGTTCAGGTAACGGCCGTACTGGGCGTAGATCTCTTCCAGGCGCTCCTTGATGGAGGAGCCTACGCTGCGGTAGTAAGCGGCCATCTCGCAGATCAGCATGGAGCCGATGATGGCGTCCTTATCGCGCACATACGGGCCGGCCAGATAGCCGTAGCTTTCCTCAAAGCCGAAGATGAAGCGGTCTACCTCGCCCGCGGCCTCCAGGTTGGCGATCTGGTCGCCGATCCACTTAAAGCCGGTCAGCACGCTGCGCAGCTCCACGCCGTAGTGCTTGGCCACTGCGTCGGCCAGCGGGGTGGACACGATGGATTTGACCGCCACAGGGTTCTTCGGCATGGTGCCCTTCTCAATGCGGCCTGCGCAGATGTAATCCAGCAGCAGAACACCCATCTCGTTGCCGGACACCAGCTCGTAGCTGCCGGGCTTGCACTTGACGGCAATGCCCACGCGGTCGGCGTCGGGGTCGGTGGCCAGCATCAGGTCGGCGCCGCTCTTTTTGGCCAGCTCCAGGCCCAGCCGCAGCGCCTCGAAGATCTCGGGGTTGGGGTACGGGCAGGTGGGGAAGTTGCCGTCCGGGTACTGCTGCTCGGGCACGATGGTGATATCGGTGATGCCGATGTCATTCAGCACATGGGTCACCGGCACCAGACCGGAGCCGTTCAGCGGGCTGTAAACCAGCTTGAGCCCAGCGGTGGCGCAGATGCCCGGGCGCACGCTGCGGGCTTCGATGGCTTCGTACAGAGCCTGCTTGCAGTCGTCGCCCACAAACTCGATCAGGCCGGCCTTGACGCCCTCGTCAAAGGGCAGCACCTTGGCGCCGGTGAGAACATCGGTCTTTTGGATCTCGGCGTATACGATGTCGGCGGCCTCGTCGGTCATCTGGCAGCCGTCCGGGCCGTAGGCCTTGTAGCCGTTATATTTGGCGGGGTTGTGGCTGGCCGTGACCATGATGCCGGCGTTGCAGCCGTAATAGCGGGTGGCAAAGCTCAGTGCGGGCACGGGCATCAGCGCGTCGTAAATGCGCACCTTGACGCCGTTGGCCGCCAGCACTTCGGCCGCCGCCTTGGCAAACACGTCGCTTTTGATGCGGCTGTCGTAGCTGATCGCCACAGTCTGGCTGCCGCCCTGGGTCTTGACCCAGTTGGCCAGGCCCTGCGTTGCCTGCCGCACCACGTACACGTTCATCCGGTTGGTGCCGGCGCCCAGCACGCCGCGCAGGCCGGCCGTGCCGAACTTCAGCGCCACGGCAAAGCGGTCCTTGATCTCGTCCTCCTTGCCTTCGATGGCCTGCAGCTCCGGCTTCAGGTCGGGGTCATCCAGATCAGCGGCCAGCCAGCGTTTGTAATCGTCCATATACATAGTACACACCTATCCTTTATAAATTTTACCCAAAATCAGTCACAATGACCTGTTACATCTATAATAAAACCCTGCGCTGCCGCTGTCAACTCTGTATTGTGCAACAAGTTTTTAGCTGGTATACTGTATAAAAAGACCAACCGGAGGGGATTGGAATGTATGCCGAATTAAAAAGCTTTGGCGTGCGCGGGCTGGCGGGTTTTTCCGTTACGGTCGAGGCTGATATTTCCGGCGGGCTGCCCAGCCTTTCCATCGTGGGGCTGCCCGATTCCTCCGTGAAGGAAAGCGGCGACCGGGTGCGCGCCGCCTTGAAGAATCTGGGCTACAAATGGCCCGAAAGCCGCATCACAGTCAATCTGGCGCCCGGCGATGTGCGCAAAACCGGGCCGGTATACGAT
>CAMFSB010000058.1 GCA_945982465.1 uncultured Faecalibacterium sp.
GCTTTGTACACACGCCATGCTGCCCCCCTGGTAAGCATGCAGAACCGCTATGAATTCAAGATTACACAATTCCTGCTGATAGAGCCAAATTCTTGATGTATTTGACACGTTGATTCTTCGCAGCAGCAAAAATCCCAAAGACATCTTTGCTCTGGTCGCACTGAAAATCGGATATGAAAGCTTTGCTAAACTCAGAGTCGAGGCGGAAGAAAAAGCTCGGAAAAAGTGCAGCAGGAAAGATTGCGAGGTATCGCTGCGCCAAATTTACGACGAGCTTTGCCAATGGACCAACCTGGACAAAGAAGCAACGATGCAAGCCGAAATAGATATGGAGCTTGCGTTGTGCGTGCCCAACTCGTATATGAAGAGAATTTTTGATACCATGCGCGCATACGGAAAGCCTATCATGATCGTCACGGATATGTATCTTCCGCAGACAGTGATTGAAAAACTGCTTCAGAAATGCGGGTATTTTGGCTACAGCGAGATTTATGTAAGCAATGAACTGCAGAAATCAAAAGCGACAGGAACACTTTATGAGTATATAAATGAACTGCACCCGGGCAGCAGCATCCTCCATCTGGGAGACAACTATCAAAGCGATGTATTGAATGCACAGAAAACGGGCTGGAGCGCCTATTATTATTCCTCCGTTCAGAGTGCTGCGAACAACAAATTTCAATGCTGCGAGTCTCCGGTTGGAAATCTGTACACCGGGCGGTGCTGCAACCGGCTGTTCGCTGCTTCTCGTGATTATACCCCCGGGTATATGCATGGATATGCCTATGGAGGGGTACTGTCTGTCGGCTACTGCAAATGGCTCGAAGCGTTTGCCCTGGATCATCAAGCAGACAAAATTTTGTTTCTGGCAAGAGACAGCGAAATCTTCGATGCCATTTACAAAAAGTATCTTCACCGCATAGACACCTGCTACATGGTCGTATCGCGCTTCAGCATGTGGCAGATCGTATTTGACATTCACACAGAAGAATACATCCGTTTCTTTTTCTGGAACCGGGCGCTGGCCGAAAATACAACCATCAAAGATGCGCTGGTCGAAACAGGGTTGGACTTTCTGGTTGATTTTATTAAAGAATATGATATCACGGCCGACACGATTCTTGATAAAAACAGCTATGAGATCACAAGGCAGATGATTTACGACAGACGGGAACTGATCTCTGAAAAATTGCAGCCAATGCGCGCGGCCGCAGAGGAATATTTCTCCGAATGTTTCGGAGATGCGAAGAAAGTGGTGGTTTCAGATATCGGATGGATCGCACATGAGACATTTCGTACATAAGATCATGAAGAGAGATGACATCGAAATCATTGGAGCTTACATGGCAAGCTCCATTAACAAGAATGTGAACCACTATGTAAACCATGGGACCCTGAATGCCTACCTGTTCTCATATGGGCAGAACAGAGACATGTACATTCCGAACGACAATACCTGCGGCAATACGGCAGTCATGTGCTTTGACGCCATGTTCTCCTCCACAGCGCCGACATTGATGCTGTACAGTCTGGGCAAAGACGGGCACTATTCCTTCATATACGGAAAAGAAACCGGAGAGGAGGACGTTATTACCGAGATCCAGCAAGGCATCCTTGACTTTGCGGAGGACTGGTTCAAGCTGAACAGGCAAGTTGCGGCCAAGCTGATCATAACTCCCGCAGACGCATTTGCAGCCTATGAGCATGTTGCTATGGACTGGCCTTACCTGACTTCAATCTTCAGAGACTTTAAGGAATACTCCGACAGCATTCCGCGCCTTGGAAAAACACGCGACTATATCACACTGCGTCAAATCATGAGGGAACGCGGCCTGCTCTGCTGACCCGGTTACGATGGGGATTCATCGTTCGGTAATGCGGACGTGTTATCACACACCAAGCAGCCGTCTTGCAGCACAAAAAAACACGCCGGAACGATGACGGATCCTCTATCCGCCTTCGCCCCGGTGTATTTTTGTTGCAGCAAAAGCAAGGTAACATCAAACCATCGTCGGAGTTTCCGGCTGCCAAACAGTCCGGCCAGACGGTTTCCGCCAAAGCAAAACCGATTGGACAACCGTTCCTTTGGCGGTGTACGGCCAGCTCTTCCATACAGCGGCGGTGAAGCTCGCAAACTGCGGCCGCCGCCCCGGCACGGGCTTATTTGCGCACGCAGTAAAAGTTAAAGGTGCTGAAAAACAGCAGCTTGTCCGCCTCGTCAGTGATCCGCACTTCCACAAGGCAGACTGTGCCGCCGCGGTGCAGCACGTGTGCGCAGGCCGTGATGCGCCCCGCCTTTGCGGCGCGCAAAAACTGCGAGCTCGCCTGCTGGGTCACATAGCTGCGGCCGTCGGTGCGGGCCGCCACGCCTGCACACACATCGGCAAGCGTAAAATAGGCGCCGCCATGGACCGTGCCGTAGGGGTTCAGGGTGGCCGGCGTGACCTCCAGCACCGCTTGGGCAAAGTCCGGCTGAATGTCTGTGACGACCACGCCCGCGAGGTTGGCAAACGCATTTGCCTCCATCATCGGGCGGTTTGCAGCGAGCAGATCCGACATAGCGTCCTCCTTGGTTTTTTACTGTTTTGTTTACAAACGCGGAAGAACCTCTGCCAGCCAGAGGTTCTTCCGCATGTTCAGGGCCGTTCTATTGTACTACACGGTTCACTGCAGCGCAAGCACATCCGCAAAGGCCTGCAGGGCCGTGCGCGCCTGGCTAAAATCGCGCATCTGCTGGTCCATCGTGCCGTTCAGCAGCATTTCCAGGCCCAGCTGGGCAATGGCGCAGTAAAACACGACGCCATATTCCTCTCGGTCATTTTTTCGCAGACAAAATAAAAACGCGGCGCTCCCTGCAAAAGAGAGCGCCGCTTTTTTCTGCCCTACAGCAAAACGACGTTGTCCGCCCGGCGGGCAGCAAAGTTTTGTTCCAGCATGGCCACATGGGATAAGAAGTCCGGGTCGGCCAGGCTTCTTGCCCCGCGCGGGCAGGCTTGGATGCAGGCCTGGCATTTGATGCACACGCCCACCGTCTGGTGCGTGGCCGGGTCGATGCTGCCCATCGGGCAGCACTGCGCGCACCGGCCGCAGCTATCGCAGCGCGCAGGGTCCAGGACCGGCTTGGCTTTCAAAAATTTCGCAGGCGTGCCGTCCGCTTTCAGTGGGGTGTAATACGGCCCGATCGGGCTGTGATCCACCGCCAGAGGCGCGGCGCCCTGTTCCAGCTTTGCCGCGGCCTGCCGGGCCAAGCGGGCGCTCTCGCTTTGGTCAGCCGCGTCGGGCCGGGCGGTGCCCACCCGGCCGGTAAAGGCGTGCTGCACCGCAAACGCAGCCGCCCCCAGCGGGCAAAAGCCGTTTTGCTCCAGCAGCAGCACCAGCTCTCGCAGCGCTTCGCCGCAGCTGCGGTTTCCAAACGTGCAGACCGCCAGCGCCGCCGTGCCGCTGCCGGCCAGCTTTACCTGCAGCTCCGGCAGGAGCTTGTTGGGCAGCCGCCCGGCATACACCGGTGCCGCCGCGATCACCACAGCTTCGGGCGCGAAACGCAGCTCCACACGCTCGCCGGGCAGCGTGTACGGGATGCGCTCGATGTGCGGCGCCGCCCCGCCGCAGCACGCCTTGCCCGCAAGCTCCGCCGCCAGTGTTTCGGCCACACTCTGCGCGAGCCGTTCGGTCACCCCTGTGGGGCTGAAGCTGACAACACAGATTCTCATCCGTCTGCACCATCCTTTCTGCCGCAGGCGCACCAACCAGCGCCGCCCGCCATTTTTTCTATTATAGCTTTGCTTTCTGTCAGGAGCAAGCGGCTGTACCAGGGCTTATTCGCGCAGGCGGCCTCTTTTCAGCCGCAGGGTGGCGCTGACGGCCATATACACCGCCATGGCCAGTGCGATCAGGCACACACCGTCGCCGGTGACGCCTCCATTCCGATACCAGCCCGGCCACCGCTGGCCCGGGCTGCGGCGCAAAAAAGCCCCCGCACAGGCACCAGCCCGCACGGGGGAGTTTTGCACAGCAAGGCGGCCGGCAAGCCGCCGGTTTACAGCCCCAGCCGGTAGATCCGGTTGGCGTTGTCAAAAAACACTTGCTGATCGTATTGTTCGGGGATCAGGCGCTGGATAAAGCCGAGATAATTTTCCATGTTGACGCCCGGCCAGTCGGTGCCGAAGATCAGGCGGTCCCAGTAATCGCCGTAGCCCAGCCAGCCGCGCAGCATGTTGATGTACTCCCGCTTGCCGATGAAGTAGTCGTCCAGATTTTCGTAGCCGCACAAAAGGCCGGAGATCTCGGCGGCCATGTTAGGGTTCTTTTCCAGCACGGCGGCCGCGTCCGCCAGAAACGGATTGCCAAAGTGGCACATGACAAACTGCACATACGGATGGTCGGCGGCCACATCGTCCAGCGTCAGCGGGTGACAGTATTTCAGCTTGGCGTTCGGCCCCTGGGTCTGGCCGGTGTGCACCGCCACAGGCTTGCCGTACTGCTCCGCCAGCTCGTAATACGGCTCGTACAGCGGGTCGCTGATGTAATGCGGGGCGTAGCCCGGGTACAGCTTGATGCCGCAGCAGGCCGGGCGGCGCAGGTGTTCTTCCACCATGGCGGGCACCTTGCCCGGCCCAAGGCGCTGGATCTGCGCCCCATCCAGGCCCACGCAGTAGGAAAACTGCGGCCCAAACCGATACGCCTGCGGCGTGGGGTCCTGGTTGCCCATGACCACCGCGTGCACAATGTCCAGCTGCTCCATCTGCTGCACAACGTGCTCCTCGGTGTTTTCGTGCCCTACGCTGCGGGCCAGCTCGTCGGCCCAGGGGTCCGGCCCGAACAGATGCACATGCGCGTCGATGCGTTTCATGTCTCACTCCCCTTTTTGTGATGCGGGCGCCGCGGCCCCGTAGTCGCTGTGCGTTTTGACCAGCGCGCGGATATAGGCAAAGGTTTTGTCCTGCCCTTCGTCCCGCACCATCTGCAAAAGCTGCTCCAGCAGCACGCGGGTATCCGGGTGCAGCAGGTAGTGGCCGCGGCTGCGGTCGTAATATTCCCAGGCGCTGGCGTCGGTATATTTCTCTTTCAGGTAGATCTGGCTGGCGGCCACCCGGTCGCACACCATCTCGCACACATAGCGCAGCGGCATTTTCATGCCGTCCATGCAGTGGCCGCCCGTGGGGGTGTAATCGATCCAGTATTCCAGATGGTGCTTGTTGCGGCCCTTGTGGTGCAGCCAGGCGGCCGAATACCCTTTTTCCATCCGTTCGATCTCGTTGGGGCTGCGGTTGCCCTGATAATAACGGCACCCCGGGATGAATTCCACCGGGGAATACTTGCTCAGATCGTGCAGCAACCCCTGCTTATACAGCCCGCAGGCAAAGCAGTATTTCATCACCAGCAGCTTGTGGCTGGTGATGGTTTTGAAATGCCCCAGAATGTTCAAGCTCCCGTGTCTCCTTTCGGCCAAAGCCGGCAGGCCGGCCTTTTACTGCGCGCGGAAGGTCACCGCGCCGGTGGTTTCGTCCATGCTTTCGATGATGGCCAGGCTCTCCACCCGCACACCCTGGCTGCGCAGCCGCGCCCCGCCGGGCTGGAAGCCCTTTTCGATGCAGATGCCGCAGCCGGCTACCTTGGCCCCCGCCTGGGCGCAGATGTCCAGCAGGCCGTTCATGGCCATGCCGTCGGCCAGAAAATCGTCCACCAGCAGGACCGTGTCCGCCGCCGACAAAAACTTTTTCGAGAGCGTCACATCATACTCGCGCCCATAGGTAAACGACTTGACCTTGGAAACATACAGATCGCCGTCCAGATTGCGGCTTTTGGCCTTTTTGGCAAACACCACCGGCACATTGAAATAGCGCGCCGCCATGCAGGCGATGGCAATGCCGGACGCCTCGATGGTGACGATGCGGGTCACCCCGGCGTCCCTGTACAGGCGGTACAGTTCCTGCCCCACATGATCCAGCAGCTGCCAGTCAATCTGGTGGTTCAGAAAGCTGTCCACCTTTAAGATATTGCCCGCGCGGACATTGCCCTCTGCCTGAATGCGGCGTTCCATTTCTTCCATCGCAATTTCCTCCCCGGCCGGCTCGGCGGCCTGTTCCATGTGCGGCCTGCGCCGCTGAATGCTTATCCCCTATAATAAGCGAAAACCGCCGGTTTTTCAACCGGAAAATCTCCGCTTTGCCCAAAACCGCCGCCTGGGGCGCGGCGCTGTTCAGAAAACACACTCTTTCAGGTTTCGCAGATCATCACTTTCGGAAAAGTCCTCCCGGTCCTTGGTCAGGCTGGGGTTATAGTATGGGTCGCAAAGGATGTTTTCGCGGCCGTGCACCTGATACAACCGGCGGCGCTCCTGCTCAAAGCGGGCTGCTTTGGCCGGGTCTTTTTCGTCCAGGCCGCGGCTTTTGCTTTCGTAATGGGTCAGCTGCGCGTAGGGCGTCCACACAACACGGCAGCCCGCGTCGCGCACGCGCAGGCAGAAATCCACATCGTTGAACGCCACGGTGAACTTTTCGTCCAGCCCGTGCATGGCGTCGTACACACTGGCCTTGACCAGCAGGCAGGCGGCCGTCACCGCCGAAAAGTCCTGCACGGTGGCCGCGCGGAACATATACCCGCTGCCGCCGCTCTTGGCGTACTTGTGGCTGTGGCCGGCGTAGCCGCCCAGGCCCGTGATCACGCCGGCGTGCTGGATGGTGCCGTCGGGATAATGCAGCATCGCCCCGCACACCGCCGCGCCGCCGGCCCGCGCGCACTGGCGCAGCAGCTCGGTCATCCAGTCGCCGTTTTCCACCTCCACGTCGTTGTTCAAAAGCAGCAGATACTGCCCCTGGGCGTACCGGCGGCCGAAATTGTTGATGGCCGAAAAGTTGAACCCGCCCTGGTAATTCACGACGCGCAGCCCATCGTACCGCTGCCGAGCGCTCTGGTAATAGGCAAAGGTCTCCGGCTCGGTAGAGTTGTTTTCGATGACGATAACCTCATAGTTTTCCCAGGTGGTTTTGGCGTAGATGCTGTGCAGGCACTTTTCCAGATCGTCGGTGTGGTCCTTGTTGGGGATGAGCACCGATACCTTCGGCTCGCCCGCGATCTCCCACCTGACGCGGTAGGTGGAGGGGAACAGCCCATCACACACCTCACCGCTTTGCCCGGTGCGGGCCAGATGTTCCCGCAGCGCCTTTTTGGCCGCCTGGGCCACATAGGGCTTGGCCTCCACGCCGCCCGAGGTGGACGCCGCGTGTACCCGCCAGTAATACAGCACCTGCGGCACATGCACCGCTGTGCCGCAGCGCTCCAGAAGCCGCAAAAACAGATCGTGGTCCTGGCTGCCGTCGCATTCCGGCCGTTCGCCGCCCACGCTCTCGTACAGGCTGCGGCGGAACACCGCCAGATGGCAGATGTAGTTGCAGCACAGCAGATAATCGGGGGCGTAGTCCGGCTTGAAATGCCCCACCATCGGCCGGTGGATGCTTTTGGAGAACAGCGCTTCATCGCTGTAGAAGAAGCTGTCGGGGCCGCCGTTGGCCCGCTGGCGCAGGATGGCTTTGCCCATTACATACATCGCGTGGGGGGCCAGCACATCGTCGTGATCGGCCAGGGCCAGATACTCGCCGTCGGCCAGGGCCGCCGCCGCGTTGGTGTTGGCCGCGATGCCGCTGTTCTCGATTTTCCGGTAGCGGATATCCAGCCCTTTGGCCTGGTACTCCCGCACCACGGCCGCCACGCCGCTGTGGGCGGCGTCGGAGGCATCGGCCAGGCAGAGCTGGCCATTGGGGGCGGTCTGCCCGGCAAAGGAATCCAGCAGCTGGCGCAGATACGCTTCGGGCGTATTGTACAGCGGCGTCAGGATGCTGATGCGCGGCAGGCCGCAGTCGGCCGCTGATCGCCCGGCAAATTCCGCTGCCTGCGCCTCCAGCACCTTTTTGCCCGGGAGGTACTTGTCCCGTTTAGAAAAACAGCGCCGCCGGACAAAGCCCGCGCCGCGCCGCAGCATGACCCCTACGCCCTGCTCCCGGGTGAGCGTGACGGCATAGCCCGCCAGCTCCTTTGCACGCTTCAGTTTCAGATTCATACGCTGGTACCTTTCTGCCGTTTGGCAAAGCAGCCGCCCGGTTTGCGCCGGGCAATCCCGGCAAAACGCTGCGCTTTGTGTGTTTGAAACGGCGAATCTGCTTATTTCAGGCCGAAGTTTTCAAACTTGTTGTTGAAGTGGATGTTATAGTATGGGTCGGCGCCCTCGGGCAGATAGTTGCGCCGTCGTGGCTGGAGCGCCGCGGTGGCGCGGGCTTGGCGGGGCTGGTGGGGGGCGCGGGGCGGGGCGCGCTGGGGGTTCGGGTCGTGGCGGGTGGTGGGGCGGTTGGTGATCTGGCCGTGGGCGGGGCCATCACCTGCACCGAAGCAGGGGCCGCAGAAGCACTCGCGCATGATGGCACCGGCGTTGACCAGATCGTTGGCACGGCCATTCTTGAGCAGTTCGCTCAGGGCGGGCATAGAACCCGGATAGATGCTCAGGGTGAAGGCACCGTTGCCGCAGCTCTGACCCCGCAG
>CAMFSB010000059.1 GCA_945982465.1 uncultured Faecalibacterium sp.
CTGCGTCAGCCGGGCCGGCGCCCCATTTGCACCGACTGACGGCGACGATGCTGCCGGGGTGAGCGCGGCCTGCCTGTTGCCCATCCGCGCGCGGCAAAGCGGCGGCGGCTGGTATGTGGAAGCCGCCGGCGAAAGCCGGACGGTGTATACCACCGATTATCTGGACTACGCCTCCAATCAGCTGGCGCTGACCTATCTGCCGCCGCTGGCGGTGTACACCGCCCAAAGCGAACAGGGCAAAGCCGAAGCCCGGCTGCACACGGCAGCCGCCATCCGGCAAAGCTCCGCCACCGACCCGAACTTCTTTTTCGGCTCCCGCAGCGCTTTTGACCTGACCCGCGCCGACCCGGGCGCAGCCTTCAGCCAGATCACGCCCCGGGCTGAGATCGTATACACCGAAAACACACCCACCGACCCGGCGGCTGTGTTCCATGCCGGGCTGTATGTTCAGATCCACGAACAGGCCGTTTCCGCCCCGGACAGCACAGACAACAGCCGCACCATCACCGGCGATGCAGGCGGCAGCTCCACCGAAGGCTACGACTGGATCAGCCACACCTATTCGCCCGGCGCTGCCCAAAGCGCCCCCGACGGCACCGGCGGCGCCTGGATCAGTGCCGAGCCGGAGGGCGGCGATGCGTTCAGCTCTCTGTGGGGCGGCCGCATCACCGACACGATCTATCTGGATTCCGCGCTGGACAGCGCCAGCCTGCCCGCTCTGCCCTATGGCTTTACCGTCCAGTTTTACCGCAACCACGCCCAGCAGGACGTTCTGCTGCTGACACAGGAGGGATAAGCATGGCCGATGAAACTCTGCGCCCGCGGCAGCCGGGCGCCGGCGCGCTCTCCCCTGCCGAGTCCCGGTCAGGGTCGGCCGAGCCCCCGCCGCCGGGCGCAGCCTCCGCCCCCGGCAGCGCCGGCCCGGCCGCCGTGCGGGCCATGGCCGATGTGTGCGGCACGGTGGCCACGGGCTACCTGTTCCTCTACCTTAACATCAACCTGGGCACGCTGAACATCCTGCCCGGCTGGGCGGGGTATCTGTTCATCCTGCGTGCGCTGTCCGGCCTTGCCGCACGGGAGCCGGCCGCCGGCCTGCTGGCCCCGCTGGGCAAAGGGCTGGCCGCCTGGAACGCCGTGCTGTGGGTCTGCGCCCTGCTGGGTGTGGACACGGCCGTGTGGGTGATCCTGCCGTTGGTGGCCGGTGTGGCCGGGCTGTATTTTCATTTTCAGCTATTGACCAACCTTGCCGACGCCGTGCGTCGCTGGCTGCCCGGGCAGGCCCGGCAGCTTGTGTACCTGCGCACGGTGCAGGCGCTGGCGCAGACGGTGCTCGCCCTGCTGCCGAACGCGGGCAGCGTGCCCTATCTGGCCGTGTTTTTGCTGGCGCTGGCTATGTGCACCGCCTTTGCGCTGTGGTGGCGGCTGCGGGCGGTCAGAGCCGCGCTGCTGGAACTGGCCGGCGGCGAAGAGGCCGCGGGCGGGTAAAGGGGGCGCGCCCTTGCATTTCGCATAAAGCTGCGCCGGACGGGCGGCATCGGCCGCCTGCCCGGCGTGTTTTTGCGATGGACAGGGGGTTCCCGGCAAGGTATAATGGATACAGCAAATGGAACCGACCGGCTCAGAACGACGGAGACGCGAAATGAAACAATTAATTGTGATCGCCGACATGGAAGGCGCAAGCGGAATATTTGAATCGAACCAGGCGGCTTTATATCACGAGGAATTATTCCCGGATCATAACGCATGGAGAAATTACGGCCGGAAGTGCATCACCAGCGACGTTCTTGCCGTTTGCCGCGCGGCGCGGGACATGGGGATAGACGATATCCTTTTGTATGACATGCATTTCGCAGGATGCAGGGAATCCAATATCGAACTGGAAAAGCTGCCCGCTCTTGTCAGAACGTTTGATCTGACCAACAGGGAGTGCTGGTGGAGCAGGATCAGAGGTCAGGCCGCGGCCGAGCCGTATGGGATCATCACGGTTGGGCAGCATGCAAGAAATGGCGAGCCGGATGCGTATTTCCCCCATACCATTCACACCCCTCCGATCGAATCGTTTTACATCAACGGGCACCATGTGGCGGAAATCGGAACGGCGGTGATGTGCTTCAGCGATGTTCCGTACCTTGCGAATATCGGCTGCGCCGCCTCTCACAAAGAAGCGCTGGAATTGTCTCCAGACGTATCGTGCATTTCCGTGAAAGACAAGGCAAAAAAGTGGGAGCCATCGTTTGACGAAACCTATCCCCTCATCTATCACGAGACGATCCGCGCACTGAAGGATTACAGCCGCAAGTCAGCCTATCCATCCCAGAGCGCCTACCTGTGCGAGTTGAATCTTTCTGCCGATTTCTGCTTTGCGATCCCCAAAACCTTTCCGTTCAAAGGTTCCTTTGAGGAGCGGACCGTTCGGTGGGAAGCGCATGATATTGAAACAGCGCTCAGCTTATTTTGGTATGTTCAAGCCTATTTTCAAAAATGCAAGCCGTAACATCGGGGGCTGCCATTTCCTTGCTCCATGCGGCAGCACGCAGAATCAGGATTTTTCTTTGCATTGGTATTCCGCATACAAACACGCCAGCCGGGCGGCATCCGCCGCCCGGCTGGCGTGTTTTCGCAAGGAACATCGTTCTTCCGGTACGCTGTGCTGCGTTCCGCAAACTGCAATTTGAAACATGGTCGTGCCGAAAGGCTCCATCTCAGAACAGTTCCGGATGATTCTCCAATGAATCGGCTTGTGTTATTTCACGAACCGCATGACAGGGCACTCCCACTGCAAACGAATTCGGCGGAATATCTATTGTAACCACACTTCCCGCACCGATAACGCAGCCATCACCGATCGTAACTCCTCCGCATATGGTGACATTTCCGGCGATCCAGCAGTTGCTGCCAATCGTAATGGGTCTGGCGTATTCTTTATCGGTAGACGTGCCGTCCGGCTTTACATACGGGTTTCTGTCCTGCCAACGAAGCGGATGTACTGGCGTAAGAAGTGAAACATTCGGACCAAAAAATACATTTTCGCCAATTGTCACAGGGCAGCAGTCAACACAGGTAAAATTGAAATTTGCATAGGAATTTTTTCCAACGGAGGTAAAGCAGCCATAATCGAATTGAACGGGGCCTTGAAAATAAAAAGAATCCCCCGTTATCCCCAGCTCCTTTATCACTTCCGCACGCCTTTCATCTGTTTCAAGAAGCCCGTTCTATTCTTTACTAAGCCTATGCGCTTTTGCCCTAAGCGCCACCAGTTCTTTGTCAGAAGGGTCATATATTTTTCCCGCTATCATTTTTTCTTTCTCAGTCATCTTTTATTTCTCCTGAATGTCATATCGTTCAAATGAAGGGGAGCTTACTCAGCACCGATCGGATCAGCGCTGTGGATGAAAACTCCGGTTTGTCAGGCAGCAAAACAGCGGCCCTTTATATTTGGGATCCACCCATGCAGATGCCCCGGATGCGGGCCAGTACCTGCCGCCAGTCGCTGCCCTCCATCCAATAGCTGGCCGCCGCCCCGCCGGGGCGGCCCCGGTCCTGCACCGGGCTAAGGTTGGTGTGCAGGTACAGGCTGTGGATGCCCGCGGCGTTTGCGCCGGCAATATCGGTGCTGCGGTCGTTGCCGATCATCAAACAACCGGCCCGGGGCAGGTTCTGCCCGGCCAGCAGCGTTTCAAAAAACCGCACGTCCGGCTTGCGGCAGCTATAGTCCGACGAGATGTACATGCCGTCGAAGCAGCTTTCCAGCCCCAGCAGGCGCAGCTCGTAGGCGGTAAACACACGCTGGGCGTTGGTCAGCAGCCAAAGGCGGTGGCCGTCGGCCCGCAGCGCCGCCAGCGCCTGCCGCACGCCCGGGTACAGGCGCACATACTCCAGCGACAGCACCCGGAACAGCTGCGCCGCGCTGACGCCCAGCGCCTCGGCCCCGGCCGCTACGCCCTTTTGCCGGAACAGCCGGGCGAACACCGTTTCGATCTGCAGCTCGGGGAAGCACTCGTAGCTTTGCCCGGCGGCCGCTTCGCCCTGCGCCACCAGCGCCCGGTACGCGGCTTCCAGCTCCGGCCCGGTGTACCGCGCCCCGTAAAAGCCGTAGTAAAGGGCAGTTTTTTCCCACACGGCGGCGTTCTCCTCCGTATGGATATCCACCAGCGTACCGTACAAATCAAAGATCAGTTCCGGGTAGCGCATCGATCCTTCCTCCTCTTTTTTCCGATCCGGTCATGTGGGTTCCAGTATACCATATTTTGCCGCAAAATGCGCCCCGCCGCCATTGAAAAACCGCTCGGTATTTGCTAAACTGGCCCTTGAAAGGCGAGGCCATTTTTTTAACTGCGGCCCGCCGCCAGGGAGGTTTGTATGATCCAGCGATTTTCTTTTGGAAGCATGATCCCCACCGACACCGTTGTGCGGCCGCTGCCGGTGCAGGCCGGCCCGGTGCCGTTTTTACAGGGCGACGCCGCGTGCTGGCGCTATGCCCTTGCGCCGGGCGATGTGGTATACGGCCTGGGCGAAACGACCCGCGGCATCAACAAGCGCGGCTGGCATTACGCCAGCCATTGCAGCGACGATCCCTCCCACACGGAGGACAAGCAGTCGCTGTACGGCGCACACAACTTTTTTGTGGTCAGCGGCGAAAAGACTTTTGGCGTCTTTTTGGATTACGGCGGCCGCGTGGAATACGATATCGGCTACACCGACACCGACCTGCTGACCGTGGCCCCCGCCGAGCCGGATTACGATCTGTACATCCTGACCGGCAGCAGCGCTGCCGATATCTGCGCCCAGCTGCGCGCGCTGGTGGGCCGCAGCTATATCCCGCCCAAGTGGGCGTTCGGCTTTGGCCAGAGCCGCTGGGGCTACAAGACCGAGGCGGATGTGCGCGCCGTGGCCAAAGGCTACCGCGAAAATGATCTGCCGCTGGACATGATCTACATGGACATCGATTACATGGACGGTTTTGCCGACTTTACGGTGGATGCCGAACGCTTCCCCGATCTGGCAGGGCTGGCCGCCGAGATGAAGCAGCAAGGCATCCGGCTGGTGCCCATCATCGACGCGGGCATCAAGCAGAAAGCCGACGACCCCACCTGCCGCGAAGGGCTGGAAAAGGGCTACTTCTGCAAAAAGGCAGACGGCGAGCCGTTTGTGGGCGCCGTGTGGCCGGGCAAGGCCTATTTTGCCGATTTTCTGCGGCCGGAGGTGCGCCGGTGGTTCGGCCATAAATATAAGGTGCTGCGGGACCAGGGCATTGAGGGCTTCTGGAACGACATGAACGAGCCGGCGATCTTCTATTCCGAGGAGGGGCTGGCGCAGGCATTTGAAAAGCTGGATCAGCTCAAGGGCAAAAACCTTGACCTGTACGACTATTTCTCCATGAAAGACGCCGTACTGGGCCTGTCCAACAGCGCGGCGGATTACGCTTCGTTCTACCACGAGGTGAACGGCCAGCCCGTGCGGCACGACCGCATCCACAACCTGTACGGCTACAACATGACCCGCGCCGCCGGCGAAGCTTTTGACGAGCTGCGTCCGGGCAAGCGCACGCTGATGTTCAGCCGCGCGTCCTGCATCGGCGCGCACCGCTACGGCGGCATCTGGCTGGGCGACAACTGCGCCTGGTGGAGCCACCTGCTGCAGAACATCCGACAGATTCCCGGCGTACAGATGTGCGGCTTTTTGTTTACGGGCGCAGATCTGGGCGGCTTTGGCTGCGACACTACGCCCGATCTGGTGCTTCGCTGGACGGAGTTCGGCATTTTCACCCCGCTGATGCGCAACCACGCCGCCCTGGGCACCCGGGATCAGGAGCTGTACCGCTTTGATAAGCAGCTGCCCGCGCTGCGCAATATGCTGGAGCTGCGGTATGCCCTGCTGCCCTACATTTACAGCGAATACATGAAAGCCGCTTTGCACGACGGGCTGTACATGCGGCCGCTGGCGTTCGATTACCCGGCCGACGCAGCCGCGCGGCAGGTGGAGGACCAGCTGCTGGTGGGCGAAAGCATCATGGTCGCCCCTGTGTACACCCAGAACGCCACGGGCCGGTATGTGTACCTGCCCGAGCCGATGAAGCTGCTGCGGCTGCGCAGCGTGGAGGACTACGACGAGGAGATTCTGCCCGCCGGCCACCACTATGTGCCCTGCGCGCTGGACGAGGTGCTGCTGTTTATCCGGCCGGGCCACATCGTGCCGGTGGGCAAGCCGGCGCAGTCCGTGGATGCGCTGGACGCTGCCGCCCCGCTGACACTGTGGAGCTATCTGCCCGATGGCAGCGGCGAGTATCTGCTGTACACCGACGACGGCGAGACCACCGACTACGACCGCCCCGAGCACTGGCAGACGCTGCGCGTTGACGCGCAGTAACACGCTGCCATTCAAAAAACGGGGCTGTTGTAAAATAGCTCACTGAGAAAATAGTGCACAAAGCCCAGCGTTATTTTAGGCCAGAAGCGGCTTAAATTGACTCTGGGCTTTGCTTTTTGGCGCACATTGCTCTTGCGTTTTCATTTTGCAGCAGACCCGGCTCACGCAAAAGCATAGCTTGTGGTTTTACAGGGAACAGAAAAAGCGCCCTGTTTTACAGGACGCTTTTTCTGTGGTTGATATAAGTCTATACAGCTCTTGATAACGCTTCTGCTAATTGGTGTACGATTGGTGTAATTTGGCGTATCAAAATCACCGCCACATCACACAAAAACACCGCAGCATCGAAATTCTATCACTCGACCGGCTTCATAGTCGGGATGTCATCGACGAGCAGTTATAAGCCTTTATTTCTTGATACTACTCTACACCGCAAGGGTTGAATTTTGCCATTCCATTTACATCTCTACACAAGCCTTTATCCGAACGGTATCGTTTGGCGTATGAATTGGCGTAAACGGCGTATGGCGTATTTGGCGTATGCTTTATTTTATTCTTCAGGGTCTTTCCACTGTGCGAACTGACGGTCAAGATTTTCAAATTCAGACTTACGCAGTTCCTTGGTCACATCCGCATAGATGTTCAAGGTCGTGGAAATATCCGAATGTCCCAGCGCATCCTGAATCACCTTGATGTTCACGCCCGCTTCGCACATCCGGGTCGTGAAGGTATGCCGCAGGGTGTGGCAGCTGAAACGCGGCAGGAGTACGGCGCTGTTCGGGTTCTTCGCCAGCACTTCATCGTTGCAGTCCCGGATGATGCGCCGGATGGCCTTGTTCAGCGTTCCCTGATGCTGGCACTCACCAAAGCGGTTGACAAAGATAAAGTCCGTGTAACTGTCCGCCGTTACCGTGCAGCGGATCTCTGCTTTTTCCTGATAGGCACGTTTCTTTTCAAAGGCTTCTTTCACGAAGTCCATCATCGGAACAGTGCGGACACCAGCCTTTGTTTTGGGCGAGTGGCAGTTGAAGTAGCAGCCCTTCTTGCCGCCATTGTTCTCACGGTGGTCGTAGTTGACCAACGTGTGATTGACGGAGATCGTGCCTTTCTCAAAATCCATATCGCACCAGCGCAGACCAGTGGCTTCTCCTACGCGCAAACCAGTTCCCAGCATGACCGCGAAAATCGGATACCAGTGCTGGTACTTCGGCGTTTTGGAGAGGTAGGGCAGCAGCAGATTCTGCTCTGCCACGGTCAGTGCCTTACGGCGGTTGGTTTCAAACTGGTGTGCCTTTTTCAGCTCCCGCAGAACATTATCCGAGGGATTGCTCCGCAGATAGCAGTCATCCACCGCCATGTCCAGCACCTGATGCAGAACCGTGTGTACGCTGTCAATCGTAGAGACCTGCAAGCCCCGCTCGTCTGCCCGCGTGTTGTAGAACTGCTTCACATCCGACTTTTTGAGCGCAGACACCTTCGATTTGCCGAAATCCGGCTCCACGAACTGCCGATAAAGGTACAGATAGTTCTGAAAAGTGTTGTCCTTCAGGCCGCGCTTGACCATAGGTAGCCGACGAGAATAGCTAAAATATAGCGATCCTTTCGAAAATTAACAAAAAAGTCACAAACGACAAAAATCGCCACATAACAGCCTGAACCCAACCATCCATTCTGGGAGATAAGGTACAATAAGTTGCGCAAAATGAAAAAGGCATAAAAATAGACATGGTTTGCAGAACTCTGGTAGAATGAAGTAGCGACACACCATTCTGGAAAGGAGTCTGTAAACCATGTCCGAGAAAATTGTACAGCTAAACGAGGAAGTAATCAAGGGCCAGCTTAAGGAAATGGTCCGTGGCAGCGTGGAAGAAACGTTGAATGAGCTGCTGGAGCAGGAAGCGGAGAAACTGACCCAGGCCGCCCGCTACGAACGCAATGAGGCCCGCCAGGGCTACCGCAGCGGCCACTATGACCGGAACCTTACCACAACCTCCGGAGACGTAACGCTCCATGTGCCTCGCCTCAAGGGCGTCTCTTTTGAAACAGCCATCATTGAGC
>CAMFSB010000060.1 GCA_945982465.1 uncultured Faecalibacterium sp.
CCCGCCGCGTCGCCGCCGCGCATATCGCCGAAAATGAAGCCCCCCCTAACCCGCGCGCTCACCTTGGTGGACACCGTGCCCTTGGACCGGCGCTGCTTTTGGGCCAGCTCGCTCACCGTGATGCCGGGGTTCTTTTCGATCAGGGAAAGGGTGTATACCTCCACCTGCTTGACCAGCACGCCCGTGCCGTAATCCCGCGAACGGTAAAGCAGGTCGCTGTAGGCCATGACGAACTGGTTGATCTCGCCCACATACGCGCTCAGATTCGTTTTTTCGGTGTCGCCCACATTATAATACTGGACCATCGTGTTTATTCCTTTCTGAAAGGACTCACTGCCCATTGTTGTATCGGTACTGCCGCCCGCCCAGGCCGCGGAGTACGGCCGACGATTTGTATCTATATCCGGTCTGTGCAAAAGCGGATGTGACCTGATTGTTCGGTTTAATACTGTAATTATAGCATGAACTGTTTATCCCCGCAAGAAAAGTTTTATACAAGAACATTTTACGCCGACGCTCGACAAATGTTGTGGCCTCTACTGATACTTTTTCGATCCATCGGCGAAAAAAAATTGCAAGCAAAGGAGCAACGATCATGGCAAAACTGTACATGAACCCCAAAAACCGCCCCGACGATCTGCGCCGGGTAAACTGGCAGCAGGCCCGCGTGCTGGAAATGCAGAAGGAATACGCCGATGCGTTCAGCACCCAGGCCGGCAGCTACGATGAAATGCGCGCGGCCTACCGTGTCGAGCGCCGGATGTGGAATACCGGCGGCCCCGAAATGGCCGAAACCGTAGAGCTGCGCGTTCCCTTTGGCGAAACCGGCGATACCGTACCCGCCCGCCTGCTGCGGCCGGCGGCGCAGCCCGGCCTGCCCGTGCTGTTCTTCATCCACGGCGGCGGCTTTGTGGAGGGCGACAACGACACCCACAACCTGGTGCAGCGCAAGCTGGCGGCCTACGCGGGCTGCGCCGTCATCGGCATTGAATACAGCCTTTCGCCCGAGGTGCGGTACCCCCGCGCGGTGGAAGAATGCGCGGCTGTGGTAAAATACGCCCTTGCCAATGCCGAAACGCTGGGCATCGACCCGGAGCGCATCGGCTTTGCGGGCGATTCCGGTGGCGCCAACCTGTCCATGGCCACCACACTGTACCTGCGCGACCAGGGCTTTGACACCAGCGTGATCAAGGCAAACCTGCTGTACTACGGCGCTTACGGCCTGACCAACG
The DNA here is from genome assembly GCA_945982465.1 of uncultured Faecalibacterium sp. Lineage (GTDB taxonomy): Bacteria > Bacillota > Clostridia > Oscillospirales > Ruminococcaceae > Faecalibacterium. Next base: position 1,233 of record CAMFSB010000060.1, read on the forward strand.
GCATCAGCGCCAGCCTGCACGGCGGCAGCTGGGACGGCATGGGCGAAGCCGACCTGGCCTTTTACTGGAGCCTGTACCTGCCCGAGGGCTGCACCGACAGCCGCGACTGCCCCTATTTCAACCTGTATGTGAACGATCTGAGCTACGGCATGCCCAGCTGCTTCTTTGTGGCGGCCGGCCTGGATCCCCTGCGGGATGACAGCAAGCTGATGTACGAGATCCTCACCGACCACGGCGTGCCCTGCGAATACCGCGAGTACGAGGGCGCGCTGCACGCCTTCCTGCACTACAGCAAGGTCATGGACGATGCCGAGGACGCCCTGCGCCGCGGCGCGCACTTCTTTGCCCGTGCCTGCGGCCTGGACCCCCGCAACTGAGCACCGGCACCCCCACAAAGCGCCCTGCGCCGCAATGGGCGGGGCCGCTTTGCCGCATCCCGCCCCTCTCGGCCCGTCCGCGGGCGGAACACCGCAGCCGGGGCCGGCCCTTTTGGGCCGGCCCCGGCTGTTTATTGTTTTGTTTTTGCTAAAAGCCGCCGCGCTTACAGCACGGCTTCCAGCTTTTGCAGGGCGTCGGCAATGAGGGCCGAGGCCGAAAGCCCCGGCACGCCCGCCACCAGCGTTTCGCAGCGGTTCATGGGGATCAGGATCTTGACCGCGCGGCTGCTGCCCACGGCTGCCGCCATGGCGGGCGAGATCTCGCCCAGCAGGGCGTCGGCCAGCACAATGCCGATGGGGCCCAGGATCACATCAGCGCGGCGGCTGTTCACGATCACCGCGTTTTCGCCGGTGGCCACGCGGCGCGCGCCGCCTTTCATCATGCTTTCGGTGGCAAGGCTGTTGGTGCCCACCGCCGTCAGCGTCACCTCCGGGTGCGCCTTTGTGATCTGCTCCACCAGCTCGCGGCCCAGCTTGCCGCCCTGCCCGTCGATGACCAAAACCTCCATTGCTCGTTCCTCCGTTTGCCGCGCGGCTGCCGCCGCGCCAAAATGACAGCCTTATTCTATCACTTTGGCACGCTGCAATGCAACCACCAGCAGCGGGATCAGGATCAGCAGCAGGATGATGCCCGGGATGGAGCCCAGCAGCACAGCGGCCAGAAATGCGTCCAGCGTAAAGGCCGTGCCCGCCAGGCCCGCCATCAAAAAGCGCACCACGCCCCACACAAGGCGGCCCGCCACCATGGCCGTGACCAGCGCCGCGTAGATCATGGGCAGGGTATGCTTTTTGGCCTTGGCATATACCAGGCCCGACACCAGGCCGTAGGTGGCCAGCTCAAAGGCCATCGCCAGGCCGGTGGGGTAGATGGGCGGCATGCCGAACAGCAGATAGCGCAGCAGCGGCGCCACAAAGCCCACAGCCGCGCCCCACGGCCCGCCGCACACAAAGCCGCACAGCAGCACCGGGAAGTGCATGGGCAGCAGCGCGCTGCCGATCTGGGGGATCTGGCCGGTCAGAAAGGGCAGCACCATGCACAGCGCCAGCATCAGCGCGGCCAGAACCATTTTTTTCACATTGAAACGGGTAGCGTTCATTTTGTTTCCTCCTGTTTTGCGGCGCGGTCGCCCCAGCAAAAAAGGCGCCCATCCTCCCTTTTGGGAGAACAGACGCCTTCCAGACAACTCAAACCGGAGCGCTTTTCTTCAGCCCGGCCGCCGCGGCCGTTTGATCACGTTTTACAAAGCCGGCCTTGTGGCGGGCACGCGCGGCTTCGTGCCGTGCCGCTTTAGTGTAGCAGAAGCCGGCGGGGCTTGTCAAGGGCTGTTCACTCCTGCCAGAACAGCCCGCTGCTGCCGCGGAACAGCGTCCACGGGTCGATGCTCTTGTTGCCGATCTTCACATCCAGCGTCAGCAGGCTGCCGGACAGCCCCACCGGCCCGTTTTGCAGCACGGCGTCGCCCTTTTTCACGTAGAGTTCCTGCAGGCCGTACAGGTATGTACGCACGCCGCAGCCGTGGTCGATGACCACGGTGTTGCCGGTAAGCTGCAAATAGCCCGCGTACGCCACCGTGCCGCCCGCCGGGGCGCACACTTCGTCGCCTTCCGGTACTGCCAGCAGGGTCGAGTTGGAACGGCCCAGGTTCTGCCCGGCGATGATCCGGGTCTGGCCGTAGCCGATCACCACATCGTACCGCTGCACCGGGCACAGCCAGGGGCCGGCCCAGGCCTTTGCGCCCGAAACCGCCGTGTACAGCGGCCAGATGGTATTGCGGAATTCCTCGCCGCCGGTGCCGCTTTCCGCGCCGGGATCGGCGTCCAGCCGGGCCGTGCCGTAATCCCGCCCGCTGACCCGGACGGTGGTTTCCACGGTCTGCTCGCCGCAGCTTACCCGCAGCACATGGTCGCCTGCCTCGGCGTTGTAGGCCACGGGCAGGTAGCCGCACCAGCCGCGGGCGGTTTTTTCAAACGTGACCGGGCCTAAGGCGCACTCGGCGGACGGGGCGGCCGTGCCCAACACGCCGGTGACCAGAATGCCCACCGCCGCGCCCTGCGCCGCCTTTTGGGCCGAAAGGGTGACCGCCGGCTCCGCCGCCAGCGTAAAGCGGAAGGTATAGCTGTAATAGCCGGTGGCGCGGGCCGGCGTTTCCAGGCCGGGGTTTTTCAGCACCGGGCCGGTGTGCTCGGCAAAGCCGGCGGCCGTCATGCCCTTGGCCAGGTGCCACAGCCGCACCTCCGCCTTGTATTCGCCGTTGGCCGGGTAGGCAAAGCCCGCGTATTCGCCCAGCGTGCCGCTGAACTGCACCGCGCCGTCCGGCCCGGTGATGCGCAGTTCGCTGTAGGTGGTCCAGTCCGGCACGGTCAGGGCGGGGTGAGCGTCCGACACGGTGCCCAGCTTCTGCACGGTCAGAGTCTGGGCCTGCTCAAAGCTTTTATCCAACGCCCCGCCCAGCAGCGGAACATGCCAGCACCAGCCGTTCACAGCCAGCTCTGTGCCCGCAAAGGCGGCCGTTTGTTCCGGCAGCCTGGCTTCGGTGGTAAAATAGTAGCTTACGCCCATGGCCGCGGCCAAAAACAGGCACACGCCCGCCGCCACGCCCACAAGCCATATCAGAAAACGCTTCATCGTCCCCATCCTTTCCCGTCCGGCGCCGCCTGCGGCCGACTTTTGTTGTTGATACGCGCGCGGGGGCGCAGAAATTTCAGATCCAGCCCTTTTGTGATCATTTTGTACCTTTTACAGGCATAAAATGCAAAAATACGCGCCAAAAGGCAGCTATTCTGCCCTTTGGCGCGCCGGAACGTACTGGACTCTTACAGCAGGATCATTCCGCCTTGGGCGCGGCGTCCTGTGCGGGCGCGGCCTCCTGCGCGGGGGCAGCTTCCTCCGCGGGGGCGGCGGGGGTCTCCTCGTCCTCAAAATCCTCGCTGAACAGCAGCTTTTCGTACTCGTCCAGCTCTTTTTCGCGGCGGTGCAGATACACCGCAACAGCGGCCAGCGCACCGGCAACAGCGGCCAGCGCGGCGATTACGGCTACCAATACGGACTTTTTCATGGTCACGACACTCTCCTTCTGGCGGCGGAGCCTGCGCTCCGCCTGGTGCTTCAGTCGGGCAACTTTGACGAAAATGCCTGCGGCGGCGGCCATGCCGCCCAGCAGCTTGCAGGTGAACCGCAAAAGATGGAACATTCTGCCGGCTCCTTCCGCTTTTATATTACTTTCATTATACCCGCCCTGCCGCCAAAATACAACTGAAATTTCTGTGAATGGCTGCCCTTACAGCCGTTCCAGCAGGCGGCGGTATACCGTGCGCATGTCCGGTTCGGTGCTGACGGCGGGCAGCTGCTCCAGCGCAAACCAGCCCACGGCGCTGTTTTCGCCAGGGCAGGCGGCCAGCGGCGCCGCTTCGTCGGCCTGCAGCAGAAAGGTCAGGTTCAGATGCAAATGGCTCGCCACCGGCGCGCCGCGCTTTTCGTGCGCCCACACGGGCAGGATATCCACCCCCAGCAGCCGCCGGCCCGGGGCCGTGCACGCAGCGCCGGTCTCCTCGGCGGCTTCGCGCAGGGCCACAGCCAGCAGGTCGCCGTCGCCATCGGCGTGGCCGCCCGTCCAGCTCCAGCTTTGGTACAAATTGTGCCAGCACAGCAGCGTGCGCGTGCCGGCCGCGTTCAGGATCAGGCTGGACGCGGTAAAATGCAGGGCGGTGTTCTGGCGGGTCAGCAGGTCGGGCCATTGGGCCATGTACCGCCGCAGGCAGGCAATGTCCTGCGCTTCACGGGGGTCATGGGGGCGGTAGCCCTCCAGCAGGGCAGCAATGCCCCGGTACTGCGGCAAAATCGGCGGTTCCATAGGTTGCTCCTTTCCTGTACGGGCATGGGCGGGCGGTTCACCCGTTCAGCATCCATTTTTTGTACGCTTTGAACGCCCCGGGCAGGGTGTATTCCGCTTCCAGCCGGGCGCGGCTGGCCCACACAAAGCCCTCGGGCAGGGGCTGGGCCGGGGCCGAAAAGCACCAGCCGCCCATGTGCCATTCCACATGGCTGAACACATGCTTTGCGGCGGGCAGCGGCTGCGCCCCCGCCGCGCGGCCCGGCAGGCCCCACAGCGCGGCTGTCTGCACGCCCAGGGCGGCCAGCGCCTGCTGCATCTGCTCCGGGGCGGCAAAGGTTTTGTTTTCCCACAAAACGGGCTGCCACAGCCCGGCCAGCAGGCCCGTGTCGGGCCGGCGCTGCAAAAGCCAGCCCTCGGGGCTTTGCACCAGGGCCACGGCCACCGGTTCCACGCGCCGGGGCTTTGGCTGCGTCTTGCCCGGCAGCGCCAGCTGGGTGCCAGCCCGGTTTGCCCCGCACAAGGCGGCCAGCGGGCACTGCCCACACAGCGGCTCGCCGCCCGGCAGGCAGACCAGCGCGCCCAGCTCCATCAGCGCTTCGTTGTAGCTGCCGGGCCGGTCCGCCGGCTGGTGGGCCATAACCCGGGCGGTAAAGCTGCGCCTGACCGCCGGGTCGCTGACACAGGCGGGGTCGTTGTACAGCCGGGCAAACACCCGCAGCACGTTGCCGTCCACCGCGGGCACCGCCTGCCCGAAGCTGATGGACGCGATGGCCCCGGCAGTGTAATCGCCGATGCCGGGCAGCGCGCGCAGGGCGGCGTAGTCGGCGGGCAGTTCGCCGCCGTACTGTTCGCACACGATGCGGGCGGCCTTTTGCAGGTTGCGCACCCGGCTGTAATAGCCAAGGCCCTCCCACAGCTTATGCAGCCGTTCCTCCCCGCAGGCGGCCAGCGCCTGGATGGTGGGCAGCTCGCGCACAAAGCGCTCGTAATAAGGCAGCGCCGCCGAAACGCGGGTCTGCTGAAGCATGATCTCGCTGACCCACACATGGTAGGGCGACGGGTCGGTGCGGAAGGGCAGCAGGCGCTTGTTCTGGTCGAACCACGCCAGCAGGGCGGGGGCAATGTTTTCCACAGTTCAGGGTCCTTTCGGTTGAAAATTCCGCCGCAGGGGCAGGGTGCGGAGCACACGGGCGTTTATCCGGGGGCATACCGGCTGCGGCACAGGCAAGGCCGGGCTGCAGGGGGCGGGGGCGTTCCGCCGGGGTGCGCCCGCTGCCGCCCCGGCGGCAAAACGCAGGCAGCGCAGGGCACGCCGGGCGTTTTACCCGGGGCAGCGGCGCGCTCAGCCCGCCACGCGGTACAGCGTATACTCGCCGCGCTGGTACTCCACCGGGTAACGGGCGGCGTACCAGGCTTCGTCGGTGGCATAATCGGCCCGCTCGTAGCTGGAAAACAGCACATACTCCACGCCCCACAAAGCCAGCAGCTCCTCGCTGGGGGTCTCGTACAACTGTCGCACCGCATCGGCCTGGCGGCCGTAATCCATGCCGTGGAAGTGCACATACAGCGTGGAGCCGCACAGGATGTTCCGCCCCGCCAGGCTGGCCACCGGGTTCAGGTGCTGCTGGCCGGTGAGGAACAGTGCGCCGCCGGGGGTGTTTTCGTCCACGTACTCTGCCAGGGCGATGGCGTCGGCGCTGAACACCTGATAGTTGCTCACCAGCTCGCGGCCCAGCGTTAAAATGCTGGACAGCGTGCACGCCGCCAGCACCAGCGCCGCCAGCGCCGCGCGCACCGCTTTGTGCGAGGGCGCGGCCTTGGGCAGCAGGGCCAGCCAGTCCCACAGCGCGTTTGCCGCCAGCAGGCAGGCGCACAAAAACCAGAAGAACAGCAGCTTGATGTTATCGTAATAATTGGGCTGGAACACAACGAACTCGCTGACCGCCAGCACCGCCAGCCCGCCCCGGTAAAACCGGCGCAGCGGCTGCTTTGCCCACAGGTACGCCGGGATCTGCACCAGCCAGATCAGGCCCAGGTTTTTGATGTAAAACCAGACATAGCTTTCGCCGGTGCCGTGGTTGGCCCAGTTGAACACCGGCTGCAAAAAGCCGCTGCCCGTGCCGGTCTGACGGAAGATGATGCCGCACAGCTGCGGCAGGCACAGCGCCCCCGCCACGGCCGCATAGCCCAACCAGGGCAGCAGCGGGCGCAGGTCTTTGGCGCGCAGCGCCCCGGTCAGCGGCCGCAGCAGGTACACCGCGCTCATCAGCACCAGCGCCAGCAGGCTGTGGGTCTGCATCAGGGGCAGGCAGCCCGCCAGCAGGCCCAGCGGCAGCCACAGCCGCGTTTCGCCCGCAAAGGCAAAGCGGTACAACAGGTACAGGCAGGGCAGCATCAGCGCCCAGCCCATCAGCGTGGCGCGCTGGGGCACCAGCAGGTCGGCGATGCAGTTCCCCCAGCGGATGTTTTGGGGCACAGAATTGGTGGGGGTGGTGTAGTAACCGGTAAAAATGCTGCGGAAGGCTTCGCTGCTGCCCATAAAGTAGGCAAAGCCGAACCCGCCGCCCAAAAAGAACAGCACCGATGCCAGCACCGCCTTGCCGCTGCCGCCCAGCGCCTGCCGCGCCAGCAGCCATACAAAGCAAAAAATGGATACCAGCGCCGGGATCTCCGGCAGGATATAGGCAAATTTCAGCCCTGCGCCCAGCAGCAGAAACACGCTGGACACGCTCTCGCACAAAAACGGGTAGCCGAACAGCTCCTGCCCGGCCAGCAGCGAATACGCCGGCGGCATTTTGCCCTGCACGGCGATGCTTTTGATAAACGCCAGATGCATGGCCACGTCGCCGTAGCCGCTTTGGCCGGTGTAATA
>CAMFSB010000061.1 GCA_945982465.1 uncultured Faecalibacterium sp.
CGCGGTGCCGCCCCCCCCCCCCCCCCCCGCCGCCGGCGGGCCCCCCCCGGGGGGCCCGCCCGGCTCGCCTTTGCGCAGGGCGGAGGTTTTACGTGCGAAACTCAAAGGAATTTGGCAAAACTAACAGTTGCGATTTGCCAAAGAAAAAAGGATGATGTGCAAGGCGCAGAATTTCCCGAAAGGTGTCAAATTACAGTAGCAGATTGTAAATTTTGTGATAAAATAAAATCGTGTGAGCATGGAAACGATGCTGTTCCGATTGGGATGCCATCATGATGGATAAGGAGTTGCAAAGTTATGGCCGTAAGCAGTTCGGTAAACCCGCAGGATTTCTTTTCTCGTGATACGCAAGTTGCAGATCTGGGGCTGATCGCCTGCCCCGGTGCGGAGGATCTGACCCGTCTGATCGACGCACATCTGGTCAGCTGGGCGCGGGAGGTCGGCCTGGAAAAGGACACTTTCATCATCCCCAGCGACTGCCCCCGCTTCCAAAGCGGCGACGCCAAGGGCATCGTTAAGGAAACGGTGCGCGGCGACGACATCTATCTGGTGGTGGACCCCGGCAACTACAGCGTTACCTATAAGCTGTTCGGCTACGAGAACCATCTCTCGCCCGACGATCACTTTGCAAACCTGGGCCGCCTGATCCAGGCGGTGTCCGGCAAGGCGCACCGGGTCTCGGTCATCATGCCCAGCCTGTACGGCGGCCGTCAGCACCGCCGCGTCGCGCGCGAAAGCCTGGACTGCGCCGTGGCCCTGCAGCAGCTGCAGTCGATGGGTGTGCGCAACATCATCACCTTTGATGCCCACGACCCCCGTCTGGCCAACGCTGTGCCCCTGATGAGCTTTGATAACGTGATGCCCACCTATCAGGTGCTCAAGACGCTGCTGCGCCGCATGCCGCACCTGGACTTCGACAAGGATCACTTTATGGTGGTCAGCCCCGACGAGGGCGCTATGAACCGCAACAAGTATTTTTCCAGCGTGCTGGGCTGCAACCTGGGCATGTTCTACAAACGCCGCGACTACACCCGCGTGGTGAATGGCCGCAACCCCATTGTGGCGCACGAGTACCTGGGCGAATCCGTTGAGGGCAAAACGGTGTTCATTGCCGACGACATCATCGCCTCGGGCGAGAGCATGCTGGAGGTGGCCGGTGAGCTGAAGGCCCGCGGCGCGGCAAACATCATTGCGGACGCCACGTTCCCGCTGTTTACCTCCGGGCTGGATAAGTTCGACCAGGCCTATGCCGACGGCCTGATCACGGCGGTGCTGGGCACTAACCTGACCTACCGCAAGCCGGAGCTGCTGCAGCGCGAATGGTATTTTGATGTGGATGTCTCCAAGTATATCGCGTACTTTGTGGCGGCGCTGAACCACGATATGTCGGTTTCCAGCATCTGCGACCCCATGACCAAGATCCAGAACCTGCTGAAAGATAAGCTCTGAGCCGCCTGCGCAGAGCAAAAATAACAACGGCCCTGCAAAGCTGCCCGGGCGGGCAGGCAATGCAGGGCCGTTTTCTTTTTTTTGGGAAAAGGGGAAAAGCCTGGTCACGAGGCCCGGGTCTGGGTGGCGTCGGTCAGGTCCAGCACCGGGCCGTAAGGCTCAAACCGCAGCCCCGCTACCCGGGAGGAGGTCAGCAGCCGGCGGACCTGGCAGAACAGCGGCACCGCGCCGTAGTCCTGCAGCAAAAGCCGCTCGGCCTGCGCGCACAGCGCCAGCCGTTCGCTGCCGGAAGCATCTGCCGCCTGCCGGCACAGGCTGTCGTACTCTGCGCTGGAATACCCGGTAAAGCCGCCGCTTTCAAAGCGGGCCAGCAGCGCCAGCGGGTCATCCCGGGTCAGCCGCAGCGGGGCCAGCGCCAGCGTATACTTGCCGGCGGCCAGCCGCTGCTCCAGCTCATCGGCCGGCACAGTCTCAATGCTGAAAAACAGGGCCAGCTCTTTCTGCCACAGGCCGTTCAGCGTCTGGGCCAGGGCGGCCACGTCGCTGCCCTCGGGCACCAGCAGCGTCAGCCCTGCCACGCGGGGTGGATCCGGTTGGGCCAGCGCCAGGGCATAAGCCTCCTTTGCGCTGCCCACGGCGGGCAGGGCGGCACCGGCATGGCTGCGGTAGTCCGCCCCGTCCACCGTAGCGCCGGCCGGGATCAGCCCCTCCACCGCGCCAAAGCGGGCCGAGGCCTGCCCCGGCAGCCCGGCGGCATAGGCCACATTGGCCAGCGCGGCCCGCACATGTTCGTCGGCCAGTACGGTGCTGTGCTGGTTGAACAGCAGGCACCAAGTGGTGTCGGTGTATTCCACCGCAGGCAGGCCGGTCGCCTCGCCGCTGTCGTCCAGCGCGGCGCTGCACAGCCCTTCGGAGATCTGCCGGGCCGCGCTCATGCCGGTGGTATCGGAGCTTTGCACCAGCCGCAGGCTGTCGACCAGATCGCCGCTGACCGCCCGGCGCAGAAACAGGCCGCTTTCGGTCCAGTTCTGCACATAAAAGCTGCCGCTGGCAAGGGTAGAGGCCATGGTCAGCCCGTAGGTGCCCTGCGTGCTCTCAAAAAAAACCTGGTCGCAGGGGGCGGCGCCCGGCAGCGTCAGCTTTTCCAGAAATGCGTCGTCTTTCCGGCTCAGTGTGAACACCACGGTCAGCCGGTCCGGCGCCGCAACGCCCAGCTCGCCCGCATCGGCGTCGCCCGCCAGCACCGCGGCGCTGTTGGCAAGGGCCGAAAAATCATCCGTATAGGGCGAGGCAGTCGCGGCGGAATAAATACGCCGGAAGGCAAACACAAAATCCTCGGCAGTGATGGCGTAGTCGGTGGCCGCGCCGCGCCGCGCGGTATAGCGCAGCCCGTCTTTCAGGTAAAAGGTATAGCGCAGCCCGTCGGCCGAAACCTCGTACCGTTCGGCACAGGCGTATTCCAGCGTGCCGTCGGCCGTTTTGCGCAAAAGGCCGGCGTACAGGTTGGTGCAGGCGATCACATCCGCGCTGCCGGAGGCCACCTGCGGGTCCAGATTGGCCGGGATCTCATCCACAAACCAGGTAAAGCTGTTTACGCCATCGCCGCAGCCGGCCAGCGCCAGCGCCAGGCACAGGGCGCACAACAGCCCAAAAACACGTTTCAACGGCAGAACCATCCTTTCGGCGCAAATCTTATCTCAAATTCCAGTTTATCAGAAAGCGACAAAAAATACAAATGGAACCGCGGCCCAAAACCGTGAAATTCGTTGCACACGGCGCGGTTTCCGGCTATAATGATATCGCATCATCATCGCAATGAGGAGGAACGTTGTTATGCAGCAGGAACAGCAAAAGCTGGCTGAAATGATACAGGGCAAAAAGGTGGCCTTTATCGGCGCGGGCGTCAGCCACAAAACCCTGATCCGGGAATTTGTGGAACTGGGCGCGCAGGTGACACTGTGCGACAAAAAGCAGCGGCTGGAGGATTTTGGCGCCTACGCGGACACCCTGCGGCAGCTGGGCGTGGCGCTCAGCCTGGGCGAACACTATATGGACGGTTTTGCAGGGCAGGATATCATTCTGCGCACGCCGGGCTTTGAATACTATCAGCCGCCGCTGCAGGCGGCGATCGCCGCGGGCACGCTGGTCACCAGCGAGGTGGAGCTTTTCTTTGACCTGTGCCCCTGCGAGATCGTGGCGGTGACCGGCTCGGACGGCAAAACCACCACCACTACGCTGATCAGCGAGATGTTCAAGGCCGCGGGCCGCCGGGTGCATCTGGGCGGCAACATCGGCGCGGCTTTGCTGCCCATGCTGCCCGAAGTAGCGCCGGAGGATGTGGCGGTGGTGGAGCTTTCCAGCTTCCAGCTCATCAGCATGCGCAAAAGCCCCAAGGTGGCGGTGGTGACCAACGTGACCCCCAACCATCTGGATCACCATAAGGATATGCAGGAATACATCGACGCAAAACGCAACATCCTGCTGTATCAGGATGCGTCCTGCCGGGCGGTGCTGGGGTACGAAAACCCGGTGTCCAACGCCATGCAGGCCGACTGCAAGGGCCAGCAGGTGTGGTTCACCCGCCTGCGCGAGACCGATAACGGCGCGTTTCTGCGCGCCGACGGCATGCTGTGCATGGCTGAGCAGGGCATCGTCACGCCCATTCTGGCCCAAAAGGACGTGCAGCTGCGCGGCCTGCACAACATCGAAAACCTGCTGGCGGCGGCCGCCGCCGTCTGGGGCCGTGTGCCCGTGGAGGCCATCCGGCAGGTGGGCAGCACGTTCCGGGGCGTGGAGCACCGCATCGAGCCGGTGCGTGTGCTGGACGGCGTGACCTGGTACAACGATTCCATCGCCACCAGCCCCACCCGCACCGTTGCCGGCCTGCGCAGCTTTAGCCAAAAGATCGTTTTGATCGCCGGCGGCTACGACAAAAAGATCCCCTACGAGCCGTTGGCGCCCGAGATCATCGCTCATGTCAAATGCCTGGTGCTGATGGGCGCCACCGGGCCTGTCATCGAAAAGGCCGTGCGGGCCGACCCGGGCTTTGCTGCGTCGGGCCTGGTGATCGAACACGCCGACAGCATGGAACAGGCCGTGGCGCTGGCCCGCAAAAACGCCCGCCCCGGTGATGTGGTCAGCCTGTCGCCGGCCAGCGCGTCCTTTGACTGCTACCCCAACTTTGAGGTGCGCGGCCGCCACTACAAGCAGATCGTGAACAGCCTGCAATGATCGGCGCAGTCACGACCAAACAGCGCAGGCAGCGCTATCTGGCCGCCTGCCGGGGCAAGCCGTTTTTCGGTTGTCTGCTGCCGGTGCAGCTGCGGCTGTTCGGCAAAAGCGGCGGCTGCTTTTTTGCCGGGCCGACCCTTGCGGTGGACGCAAACGGGGAACGCGCGGTGGCGGCTGGCCATGCCAACCCGGAGGAGCTGGCCGCTTTTCTGGCGCTGACCGGCCGGCACTGGCTGCTGACCGACGGCCCGGCCCCGGCCGGATGGCGCGTGGGCGGCACGCTGCATCTGTTTGGGCTGGAGCCCGGCAGCCAGCTGCCGCTGCTGCCGCTGCCCGCGGGCTTTGTGTTGAACGAGCAGCCCCGGCTCGGCCCGGTGGCCGACCTGCTGATGGCCGCCGAGCCTGCCCGGCGTGACAGTCTGTACGCGGAGTTGTGTGTCAAGCGCAACCACGGGATGGGAATGGTGTGGACGCTGGAGCGCGCCGATGCGCCGGGTCAGCCGGTGTGCACGGTCAGCGCGGGGGCGCGGAATGGGGCCGACGCCTACATGGCCTGCGGCGAAACGGCAGCCGTGCTGCGCGGGCAGGGCCTGGGTGGCCATCTGCTCGTGCGCATGGCCAACAGCCTGGCGGCCGGGGGCCGGCGCGTCACCTTTTTGTGCAGGGAAGAACGGGTGCGTTTTTACGCCCGCCTGGGGTTTGAACGGCTGGGCACGCTGGCGGAATACACCGACCTGCCCGCTGCGGCGCCCCATCAACAATACGAAAAAGAGGAACCGAATGTTACAGCAATTTTTTGATTATCGGCCGGAGGTGCTGGCGCTGGACGAGCAGGCGCTGGAGCTGTGCCGCCCGTACTTTGCCCGGATGGAGGCCATCCGAGATTACAACCAGCTGAAAATGCTCAAGGCCTTTGCCGACAACAACCTGTCGGCCACCCATCTGCTGGGCTCCACCGGCTACGGCCTGTGGGACGCCGGCCGGGATAAGCTGGAAGCTATTTTTGCGCAGGTGATGGGCGCGGAGGACGCGCTGGTGCGCAGCCAGTTCATGTCCGGCACGCACACGCTCACGGTGGCGCTGTTCGGCGTGCTGCGCACCGGTGACACGCTGCTGGCCGCCACCGGCCGCCCTTACGATACGCTGGAAGGCGTGATCGGCCTGGACGGCAAGGGCAGGGGCAATGGCACGCTGATGGATTACGGCATTTTGTACGATGAAGCGCCGCTGAAGCCCGACCACATGCCGGACTACGAGCTGATCGCACGCAAAGCGCCCGGGGCCAAAGTGTGCCACATCCAGCGCAGCCGGGGCTACTGCCAGCGCACGGCCTTTGACCTGGCCACGATCCAAAAAATCGCAGATACGGCTCGGGCTGCCAACCCCGACATCATTATTTTTGTGGATAACTGCTACGGCGAATTTACCCAAAAGCAGGAGCCGACCCAGGCCGGGGCGGACCTGATCGTGGGCAGCTTTATCAAAAACCCGGGCGGCGGCATCGCGCCCACCGGCGGCTACATTGCGGGCCGCCGCGATCTGGTGGAGCAGTGCGCCTACCGCCTGACGGCTCCCAGCCTGGGCAAGGAGCTGGGCTGCACGCTGGACACTCTGCGCGAAATGTATCTGGGCTTTTACTATGCTCCGGGTGTGGTGTGCGACGCGGTCAAAACCGCCATTTACGCCGAATGCCTGCTGGAACTGTGCGGCATCACCCCGGTGCCCCGCTACTGCGATGACCACAACGATATTGTCACCTGCTTTGATTCCGGCTCGGCCGAGGCGCTGGTGGGCTTTTGCAGCGGTATTCAGGCGGCCAGCCCGGTGGACAGCTATGTGACCCCCCAGCCCAGTGAGGAGCCGGGCTATACCGATCAGGTGGTGATGGCCAGCGGCGCGTTTACCGAGGGCAGCACCATCGAACTGAGCTGCGACGGCCCCTTGCGCGCACCGTATACCTGCTATCTGCAGGGCGGGCTGAACTTTGCGGCCAGCCGCGCCGGCGTGCTGCTGGCTGTGCAAAACGCCTATTTTGCCGGGCGGTAACGCTGCTGCACGGTATGCCTGAACCAGGAGAAAAGGAGGATCGCGATGCCGATCCCGGGTGTGGAACAACCGCGGCTGCTGCCCGTTGGGCCGGGGCTGCGCCTGCGCCGGTACGACGGCCCGAACGCCGCGGCACTGGGCTGGTACCAGAACAGTGAAACGGTCTGGCTGGTGGACGGCGTGCGCACCCCCTACGACCAGCCCAGGCTGGAACAGATGTATGCCTGGCTGGATGCGCACGGCGAACTGTACTGGATCGAGCAGACTGACAAGGCCGGCCGCTTTGCACCCATCGGTGATGTGACCTTTTGGCAGCAGGACATGCCCATTGTGATCGGCGAGCCGTCGGCCCGCGGGCAGGGCGTGGGCAGGCAGGTGGTACGCGCTCTGATCGGGCGCGGCCGTTGCCTTGGCTACAAGGAACTGTATGTCAATGAGATCTACGCATGGAATACCGCCTCCCGCCGCCTGTTTGAAGCCGTGGGCTTCTGCGCGTATGAACAGACGGCCCACGGCGCCCGCTACCGGCTTCGGCTGGAACCGGATGGGCTGGAGAGTAGGGTGTAAAGCATCAATACTGTACATTAAAAACGCTCTCCTCGGGCAGGCTTTTGCGCCGCCCGGCAGGGGAGCGTTCGTTTTGAATGCGTTGGCACGGCGGTTCTATCGGCTGACGGGGGGCTCTGCCCGGTGCGCATCACGCAGCTCTTGCGCCGCCCGGCTCCGCGCCCGGCCAAGACCCCGCATCAGATTTGGGCGCGCCCAGCCCTCGCGCCATGCAAAGCCCCGCATCAGGCCCGGCGCGCCCCGGCCAGCGCGCTGCCGCCCGGCCATATGCCGCCGGCCAGCTGCTCTTCAATGCGCAGCAAGCGGTTGTACTTTTCAGTGCGCTCGGCCCGGCAGGGGGCGCCGGTTTTGATCAGTCCGGCGTTCAGCCCTACGGCCAGGTCGGCAATGGTGGTGTCGGCGGTTTCGCCGCTGCGGTGGCTGAGGATCGCCGCGTAGCCGGCCCGGCGGGCCAGGCGCACGGCGCTCATGGTCTCGGTCAGGGTGCCGATCTGGTTGGGCTTGACCAGAATGGCGTTGGCGCAGCCGGCGGCAATGCCCTTTTGCAGCCGGTCGGTGTTGGTGACGAACAGGTCGTCGCCCACCAGCTGCACCCGGCGGCCCAGCGTGGCGGTCAACTCGCGCCAGCCGTCCCAGTCCTCCTCGTCCAGCGGGTCCTCGATGCTCACGATGGGATATTCGGCGCACAGCTGCGCCCAGTAATCCGCCAGGCAGGCACTTTGATACTGCTGCCCGCTTTTGGGCTGGCGGTACTGCCCGCTGCCATTTGTTTTCCACTCGCTGGCCGCCGCGTCCAGCGCCAGATAAACATCTTTGCCGGGGCGGTAATGGGCGGTCTCGATGGCCTGCAGGATCAATTCCAGCGCTTCGGCGTCGTCGGCGCAGTCCGGCGCAAAGCCGCCCTCGTCGCCCACAGCGGTGGCAAGGCCCTTTTTGCGCAGCACGCCTTGCAGGGCGTGGTAAACCTCGGCGCACATCCGCACCGCCTCGGCAAAGCTCCCGGCCCCGGCCGGCAGGATCATATATTCCTGCACGTCCAGGC
>CAMFSB010000062.1 GCA_945982465.1 uncultured Faecalibacterium sp.
GGTTTTTGAACGGGGGCCTGTATCTGTGGGATTTGCTGGTCTCGGGCAGCGCGTTCGCTGATGGGCGGAATCTGATTGTGCTGATCGTGCTGGTATATGTCTCGATGGCTCTGGCGATGGTGTTCCGTCTGCTTTGCGGGCTGTACGGCTTTTATGTGTACCGGCAGGATTCGACCCATCGGATCCTGCACATCCGCCAGCAGTTCCCCGACCCCGAAAAGCGCGCCTTTGTGCTCAGCGCCCAGGGCGGCACCAGCATTCTTTCGGTGCTGCTGGCCTTTGTGGCGGTGCTGGTGGTTTCGGAAGGTGTGAGCATGCTTTTGGGCCCCAATGTGGACGCGCTGTATACCCTGCTGGGCCTGTAAGGCCCGGCCGCGTGCCGAAGCGGCACCTTCGGGCGGGCGCTCCGGCTGTTTCAGACGTTGATGCAGGAGGAATTCGGAAATGAAAAAAGTGACCAAGGCCGTCATCCCCGCCGCGGGGCTGGGCACCCGTGTGCTGCCCGCGACCAAGGCAATGCCCAAGGGCATGCTGCCCATTGTGGACAAGCCTGCGATCCAGTATCTGGTGGAGGAGGCCGTGCGCTCCGGCTGCACGGATATCCTGATCATTCTGGGCCGCAACCAAAGCCTGATCGAGGATCACTTTGACCGCAGCCCCGAGCTGGAAGAAAAGCTGGCAAAGCCCGGCAAGGAGGCCATGCTGGCGGAGTGCCTGGGCATTGCGGGGCTGGCCAACATCTATTTTGTGCGCCAGAAGCAGACGCTGGGCCTGGGCCACGCGGTGAGTACGGCCAGGGCTTTTACCGGCGACGACCCGTTTTTGGTGATCTACGGCGATGATGTGATCATCGGCGAGGACCCGGTATGCGCCCAGCTGGTCCGCGCTTATGAGGAGTTCGGCCGGCCGGCGGCCGGTGTGAGCGCCGTGCCCTGGGAGGATGTGTCGCGCTACTGCAGCTTAAAGACCACGCCGCTGCACGACAATTACTTCTTTGTGGACGACATGATCGAAAAGCCCAATCACGGCCAGGAATTCAGCAAGTATTCCATTTTGGGCCGCGTACTGCTGACGCCGGAGATCTATGAGATCCTGGCAAACACCAAGCCGGGCGCGGGCGGCGAGATCCAGCTGACCGACGCCATGGCCGAGTATGCCCGCACCCGCGGCGGCATGACCGCGGTGGAGTTTACCGGCAAGCACTACGACATGGGCAACAAGCTGTGCGTGGTGCAGGCGCAGGTGGAGCTGGCGCTGCAGCACCCCGAGATCGGCGAAGCGTTCCGCGCGTACTTAAAGGAATTCTGCAAAACGCTGTGATGCCGCCTGCCGCCCGAAAAGCGGGCTGCGGGCCGGATTTTCGGCAGTTTTACGAAAAAATGTTATTGACATCGGCCCCCGGTGTTGATATAATAAGGTGCTGTCTGTTTTGGCAGCCGCGGTTTATCCGTGATCCTTGGCCTTGCAAAAAGGCCCATAAGTCCAAAAGGAGGTGCTACAGAAATGGCTAAGTATGAAACCATGCTGGTTACCAGTTCTGCACTCGACGAAGAGGCTACCGCTGCCCTGGTGGGTAAGTTCAAGTCTCTGATCGAGGCGAATGGTACGATCGATTCTGTTGACGAGTGGGGCAAGAAGCGTCTGGCTTACCCCATCAACGACGAAGAAGAGGGCGTTTACACCGTGATCAACTTCACGAGCAACACCGACTTCCCCGCCGAGCTGGATCGCGTGTACAAGATCACCGAGGGTGTTCTGCGTACCCTGATCGTTGCGAAAGACGAGTAAGCGTTTGACCAAAGCGTTGAAGGAGACTGTATCATGCTGAATGTTGTTGCGATCATGGGCCGCTTGGTGGCCGACCCTACCATGCGTCAAACTACCACCGGCAAAAATGTCGCCAGCTTCCGCGTCGCTGTTGACCGGGGCCGCCGCGACCCCAACGGTCAGAGCCAGGCCGATTTCTTTGATGTGGTCGCCTGGGACCGCAGCGCCGAGTTTGTGTGCAAGTATTTCCAGAAAGGCTCCCTGATCGTGATCGACGGCCGTTTGCAGAGCCGCCAATATCAGGACAAGAACGGCAACAACCGTACCGCCATTGAGATCATTGCCAACAACATCAACTTTGCAGGCCCCAAGTCGAGCAACAGCAGCGGCGGCGGTTACGCCGCCCCCGCGCAGAACAGCAGCATGTCCCGTCCGGCCGTGCCCGAGGCTGTGCCCAGCTATTCGGCCGGCTCTAACGACGATTTCGCCGTGATCGACGACGGCGAGGACCTGCCGTTCTGACCCGGATCGTTCCACTATTTTAACAGGAGGTAACAAGCAATGGCTTTTGAAAGAACCGAAGGCTCCCGCCCGGCGCGCCCCATGCATCGCGGCCGCAAAAAGGTTTGCAGCTTCTGTGTCGACCGCATCGACACCATTGATTACAAGGACGTGCCCCGTCTGCGCAAGTACGTTTCCGAGCGTGCGAAGATCATTCCCCGCCGTGTGACCGGTACCTGCGCGTTCCATCAGCGTGCGCTGACCATCGCCATCAAGCGTGCCCGTCACGTTGCCCTGATGCCCTATGTGAGCGACTGATCCAACCGATCTGTGCAAGCACAGCGCCCTCTGCCGTATGGCAGGGGGCGCTTTTTGCTGCGGATGCGCTCCCGTTCAGCCGGCTGTTCCGTATCCTG
This sequence comes from uncultured Faecalibacterium sp., assembly GCA_945982465.1. GTDB lineage: Bacteria > Bacillota > Clostridia > Oscillospirales > Ruminococcaceae > Faecalibacterium. The sequence goes on from CAMFSB010000062.1 coordinate 2,685, forward strand.
CGTCCGCGGAGCATTTTTTCAGAAGATGGCCTGCCTCCCCTCGTATGCAAACCGACCGCGTCTGTTGTTCAGGGCTGCATTTGCCTGGGGCGCGGCATTCGGCACCGGCCCATCCCCCCGCACGTAAAACAGCCCGGCTGTACGCAAAGGTACAGCCGGGCTGCCTGTATTAAGGGGCAGAGATCACTCCACGGTCACGCTCTTGGCCAGGTTGCGGGGTTTATCCACATCGCAGCCACGCAGCACCGCCATATAGTAGGCAAACAGCTGCAGCGGCACGATGAGCTGCAGCGGCATCAGCACATCCTCATATTCATCCAGCCGCACCACATAGTCGGCCACGCCCTCGGGCACCACCGCGTCGTGGGTGGTGAACAGGATCACCTTGGCGCCGCGGCTCTTGGTCTCCTTGATGTTGGAGATGGTCTTTTCGTACACCGAATGCTGGGTCGCCAGGCCGATGACTGGCACGCCGTCGGTGATCAGACTGATGGTGCCGTGCTTCAGCTCGCCGGCCGCATACGCATCCGAGTGGATGTAGCTGATCTCCTTCAGCTTCAGGCTGCCTTCCATCGACAGCGAATAATCGAACCCGCGGCCAATGAAAAAGCAGCTTTGGGTATTCATGAACTGGCTGGCCAGATACTTGATGCTCTCGCAGTCCTCCAGCCGGGGCTTGATGACCTCCGACGCGCGCTGTAGCTCGGCGGTCAAGCGGCGAGTCTCCGCCTCGCCCAGCTTACCCTTGGCATAAGCCAGACGCAGCGCAAACAGGTACAGCACACACATCTGCACCATATAGGCCTTGGTGGACGCTACGGCGATCTCCGGCCCCGCATAGGTGTACATGACGTAATCCGCCGCGCGGGCGATGGAACTGCCCACCACGTTGACGATGGCCAGCACCTTGACGCCCTGGCTTTTGGCCAGCTTCAGCGCGGCCAGCGTGTCGCTGGTTTCGCCAGACTGGCTGATGATCACCACCAGGTCGTTGGGCGCAAGGATCGGGTCGCGGTAGCGGAACTCGCTGGCGATATCCACCAGCGCCGGCACGCGGGCCAACTTTTCGATGGCCGCCTTGCCCACCATACCGGCGTGCATGGCCGTGCCGCAGCCCACCAGATGCACCGTGCCCACGCTGCGCAGCACCTCGTCGCTCAGCGCGGGGATGCGCAGGTCGGGCATGCCGCCCTCCACGCGGGGGCTGACCGTGGCGGTGATGGCGGCGGGCTGCGCGGTGCTCTCCGGGAGCAGAAAATGGGGGTGGCCGCCCGTGTCGGCCGCTTCCAGGTCCCAGTCCGCAATCAGGCGCTCTTTTTCGATGCTCTGGCCGAACTCATTGTAAAAGCAGACGCTGTCCTTTTTGCAGACCGCAATATCCCCCTCGTCCAGAATGCTGTATTCGCGGGTGTACTTCAAAATAGCGGGGATATCCGAGGCAATAAAGCTTTCGCCCTGGCCAAAACCCACGATCAGCGGGCTTTCGCGGCGCACGGCAAAGATCGTATCGGGAAAATCGCGGAATAGCACCGCGATTGCGTAGCTGCCGCGCACTTTGGCCAGCGCTTCCAGAATGGCCTTGAGCGGATCGCCCTGATAGCAGGAGTCGATCAGCTTGACCAGCACCTCGGTGTCGGTCTCGCTTTCAAAGGTATAGCCCTGCTGCTGCAGCAGCGTTTTCAGATGGCCGTAATTTTCAATGATCCCGTTGTGCACCAGGCTCACGCGCGGGGTGGACTGGGGGTGGCTGTTCACATCGCTGGGTTCGCCGTGGGTGGCCCAGCGGGTATGGCCGATACCGCAGCAGCAGGGCGGCAGCGCCTCGCCCTGCAGCTTATCGCGCAGAACGGCCAGCCGGCCCTTGGCCTTGACCACCCGGATCGAATCGCCCATGGCCAGCGCCACGCCGGCCGAATCATACCCGCGGTATTCCAGCTTCGACAGGCCCTCCAGCAGCACGTCCTGGCTGTTCCGCGTTCCTACATAACCTACAATGCCACACATATGTTGTGTCCTCCATACGGGCACAAAGACCCCTTGGTCAAAAAGCGGATCCATGATCCGAAAAAAAAGGGTCCCGCGCCCCATCCAATGTCAAAATCAATCGTCGAATTCCCCCCGACCGGCCGCCTGCGCGGCAAACAAAACCAGGGATAACGCCGCTTTGCCCCGGCGCTTTTGCAAAAAGCACGGCAAAACGGTTTATGGCTTCTTTCGGGGTGCTCTGTTACGGTATTGCTGCCGTTTTTTACACGCCCTCTCTCGGCTGGAAAAGCCATCAGCCGGAAAGACATCCGCCGAATCGTTCGATCGTCCCTCTCCTCGTCACCCTCACGGCTGTCACCCGCGTGGCCCGGCGCTGTATCTCAACTAAAAACCACATCCCACCTTTCGCTGTTTTGGCACGGCCGCTAACTGTGGCCGAGCATTCGATGCAGCCGGGGCTGCCAGACACGGCAGTACAGCTGCAGCAGATTGACCAGGGCTTGATCCAGCAGCAAAAACGCCGCGTTGCCGATCAGCAGCGATGCCGCCGCCAGCGCCAGCCCGGCCCCGGCCAGCTCCGATGCCAGCTGCCCGGGGAAAAACAGGCTGTACAGCAGAGCGTACAGTGCCAGCACCGACCCATTGAAGTACAGCGCCTTGCACACGCCCCGCACCAGCCGCGGGCGCAGCCGGTCGAACCGGGGTTTGACCAGCGGATAATAGCCCAAAAACACAAAAACGAGCGTCACCTCCCTGTCCGGCACGAACAGGACGCTCAACAGAGAAACCGCCGCGTACTCCGTCCAGGCAAGCCGGCGGCCGCATTCGGCGCAGACCAGCATGACCAGGACCGATGCCAGGGCGGGCGCAATGAACATTGCCACCGGAATGACCGCCCCCAGCAGCATGATCGCCACCGAAACAGCGCCCATCACCCCGCACAGCGCGATCTTCCAGCTATGTGATCTCATCCATCTCCCACTTTCGCTGCTGCTTTTGCCCCGCCTTTTCCACCGTCTGCTCCAGCCCCAGGAAAATGATGTTGTCCAGCAGAGAGCGGTTCAGCTTGACCCCCAGCAGATTGTACGCGCGCGCCAGCTCAACCGCCGCCATGTTGCAGCGGCTTTTGGCGCTTTCCAGCGCAGCCTCGCGCGTTAAGCCGTTGAGCACAAAGATATTGTAGCGGCCGCTCAGGCGGTCGCTTTCAAAGTATTCCGCGCTTTCCAGCAGATAATAGATCTTGCCCACATAAAAGCCCACCCGGCGCAGCGGCTTTACAGCGCTTTCATCCGGCGCGCAGGCGGCGAACAGCGCCCCGTAAAAGTTGCCGGACGGCTCGCAGGCTGCGTCGTAATCGGTGCATTTGGCCATTTCCAGCGCCGCGGCGTGGTCCCGTTCCTGCTGCAGCAGGCGGTCGATCTGCCTGCCGTCAGACACCGCTTTGCGGTACGCCTTTTTCAGGATCCACTTTTCCAGGTTAAAGCGGAATTTTGCCCGGGAATTCAGCCGCCAGGGGTCGTAGTTGTTGATCTGGTGCCAGGCCAGGATCACCTCCACGTTGGCCGCGTAGCGGATGCCCTTGGTGTGCCGCATCATGCACTGTTTTTTGAACCAGTGCCGCGGGCAGGCCTTGCACACGGTCGTCCCCTCGCGCCCGGCCAGGCAATCAGCCAGCAGCGCCAGAAGCACCATATCATGATTCAGCAGCAGCCGTGCCGTCAGGCCGTAATCCGCGCGGAGCTGGCTGCACACACCGCAGCAGTAGCTGCGGTAAATGCGGTAATCCTGTATTTTCAGCACGGGAATATACGGACGCAGATAACCATACATCGCTCTTCCTCCCAACCTGAAAATTCCATTTTATTATAGTACATTCCGCCTGTTTTCGCAACCACCGATCGGTTTTTTCCGCCTGTTCACCGGTACAGCTCGCTTACGGTGCAGAACGTATAGCCGTTCTGCTTGAACCAGGTGATGATATCTTCCAGCGCTTCCACAGTCGCGGTAGTCGCGGCGGTATCGTGCATCAGCACCACACAGGTTTTTTTGTCCCCCACGCCGTTGACCACATTTTTATAGATCCGCGCGGCGCTGGGATGGCCGCCCGCCGCGTCCTCCGCGCACACGTTCCAGTCGATCCAGTGATAGCCCTTTTCCTCGGCCTGATCCTTGAGAATGTTCATAATGCCGCTGCCGCCATATTTATGGCTGACCGTATTGGTGCTTCCGCCCGGAAAACGCAGGCAGTCCACCGATGACACATCAATATAGGCGCTGAGCTGCTCTTTCAGGTTGTCGATATCCGCCCAGTAGGCCTCGGGACTTTGATAGATCTCCCGGTATTCGTGGGTGCAGGAATGCAGCGCCACCTGATTGCCCTGCTCCACCTCCTGCTGCACCAGCGGGAGGTAATTCTGGTTGTTTTCGGCTGCAATGACAAAAAAGGTCGCCGGCACCTGCTGTTCGGCCAGGATACGCAGCACTTCCTCGGTATTTTTGCTGGGCCCGTCATCAAAGGTCAGGCAGACCCGCTTGAGGTTGGGATCAGTGCTGACCTCCATATCCGCCTGGGCAAACACCGCGTCCGGTATATCGGTCAGGTCCTCGTCAAAGCACAGAGCCGTCGGCTGCCGCGCCACCTGTAGATACCCCACCAAAAAGGCTGTGCCCGTCAGCAGCAGCGCCAGCGCGGTCAGCTTCCGGTGCAGATACTGTTCGCCGGACGCCGCCGCGGCCCGCCAGGAAAGGGGCAGCCGGCTCTGCCACCGGGTTTTCGTGTGCTTTTTCATAGTCTTTCCTCCTTGCATGCCCTTACCAACAGCATATTGCGCGCGTCCCGCTGATATGAAAAAAGGCTTGACTTGCCCCTGCCGCTATGATAAGATGTATAAGTGCCCGGAATGGTCCGCATTTATATGCGAGGGTGGCGGAATCGGCAGACGCGCACGTTTGAGGTGCGTGTGGGTAACCATGGGGGTTCAAATCCCCTCCCTCGCACCAAGAAACCGGCAGGCATCCAGGATGCCTGCCGGTTTCTTATTTGTCGGTTTTGTTACTCATTGATCCAGAGCGGTATATCTGCTTTTCTATTTGTATATCCTCTGGCTTCATCTGCGTTTCTTCACTCTTGCTCTTACCACTTTTCAGATTTTGCGCGCGGGCTGCTGCCAGGCGCACAGGCATGAGGGCGGCCCGCGCGCAGGATCTGTTTTGGGGCGAGAGTCGGCGGTTTTCCGGCCGCGGCGGAATGGAACCTGCAAGCCAGCGGTCGTGCGTCGTGCATAACGGATTTTCCCCCAAGGCGGCGGGTACACAGGCCAATGATCACACGCGGCATTTGCCTGTTTCCGGCCGGAGAACGGCAGGGCTACCAGCCCCAGAGTGTCGCGCCTTGCTGGATCGTTGCGCCGGGCAGACAGTTTATTTGCATTTTTAGCAAAAATATCTTGACAACTCTATGTGCAGGTGGTATTATACTCAGGCAGCCGCACGAAGCGGCTACACCATTTGGGGTATAGTTCAGCCGGGAGCCCGGTTGAAGCAGTTACTCACCCCTCTCGAAAATTGAATAAGAAATACTCAGCACACCCTTTTATTTGGGGGTATAGCTCAGCTGGGAGAGCGCTTGAATGGCATTCAAGAGGTCAGCGGT
>CAMFSB010000063.1 GCA_945982465.1 uncultured Faecalibacterium sp.
TTTTTTGTAGTTCATGGTGTTGGTGTGTTTGGTGTAGATCTAGGGGATGGTGTTGGTCAGCGGGGCAAGCTGTTCGGCGGCGCTGTTGGGCAGGCCGATCTGCACCCATTCCAGCGGGCCTTCGCTGTCGCTGTCCAGCACCAGCCAGTCCAGCGCGGCGGTCATCATCAGGGTGCCGTCCTCCTGCGGGGTAACGGTCAGCTCGTATCGGGTGATCTGGTCCAGATCGCCGCTGTCGGCACGGGCGGGCAGGGCAAGGCCGGGGGCCAGCGCCAGCGCCGCCGCCAGCCACAGCGCCGCGCACAGGGCAAGCACACGGCGCGGCAGAACAAAACGGTTGGTTTTTTGCATGGTTCAGCAGCCCCCTTTCGCAGCCGGAGCGTTGCCGGCGTGCAGCTGGCAGCGCTGCTCCATTTTGGCGCTTTCGGCGCGGAGGGCGCGGCAGGCTGCGCCGGCCCAGATGGCGGCCCAGGCATCCGGCAGCATGCTGCCCAGCGTCACGCCGCCCAGCCAGCTCTGGCAGGGCACCACCGTGCCGTCGGGCGCCACTGCCATGTTGGAAAGGCAGGCTCCGCAGCTGGGGATCAGCGTAAAGCCCAGCTGCCGCAGCACGGCTTCGTCCAGCCAGCCGGGGCTGGTAAAGTCCAGCTCCATGCCCAGCGCGTCGGCGGTGCGGCGCGCATCGGCCAGGCAGGCCGCCAGCGCATCGGCCGAAAGGCGGGTGGAAAGGCTCTCGCCGCCCTCGGCGCCGCCCGCTGGGATTAGCCCGCTGCAGGTGGCGTACCGCACGCCCAGCGACGCGGCAAATTCCAGCGTTTTGGCGTAATCGGCGTTGCGGCTGCACAGCGGCGTATTCACCGATACATTCAGCCCGGCGGCCACCGCATTGCGGATGCCGGCCACGGTTCTGGCAAAGCCGTCGGCCCCCACCAGGGCATTGTGCACGGCCTCGTCGGCGGAATACAGCGTAACCTGCACGTTGTCCAGGCTGGCGTCGTACAGCTTTGCGCACAGCTCGGCGGTCAGCAGCTGGCCGTTGGTGTTCAGCCGGGTCACAAACCACTGGGCCGCGTCCACCAGCTCCACCAGGTCGGCGCGCAGCGGGGGCGCGCCGCCGGTAAAGGTCACCTGCGGGATGTTGGCGGCCCGCAGCCGCCGCAAAATCTCTTTCCACTGTTCGGTGGTCAGCTCGGCCGTGTCGGCCAAAGGCTGGCCCGCCGCGTAGCAGTGCAGGCATTTCTGGTTGCAGTGCCACGCGCCGCCGCGGGTCATGGCGCTGACCATCAGATCCATGCGGTGGGGCGCGCCCATGCTGGCGGCGTATTCGCCCAGGCTCATCAGGCCAATGGGCACGGGCGGCTGTTCGCCGCGGGCCACGGCCAGCAGAGTGTCCAGCATCAGCTGCAGCTCGTCGGCGATCTGCCGGCGGGCAGCGCGGGGGTACAGCCGGTGGGTGCGGGCCACAGCCCGCTGGCCCAAAGCCTGCCACTGCTCTGCCGTCAGCTCCCGGCCCTCGTAGGGCTGCAAGGCGTCCATAAAGTTCGACAGCAGAATGGCCCAGCTGGTGTTCAGCGGCAGCAGCTGCGCGCCGTTGAGCAGTACAAGGAACGGCGCACCCGGGCAGCCGGGCCGCGGCGGTACAAGATGGATGCGCACCACGCCCGGGCCTTTGGGGTCCAGCGTGGTGTGGCGCACACAGGCCAGGCGGCGGCGCACGAACAGGCGCTCGGCCAGGCCGGGGCGGTGCTTGGGCTGCGGCATGAGAAACCCTCCTTTTGGATAAAACAGAAAAACAGGGCGCAGTGGCCGGCGGCGCACTGTGCCCTGTGCGGCGCAGCCCCTGCCGGCCGGGCCGGGCTACGCGCGGGATCGGATTGTGCGGTACAGGGGCGATGGCTTTCGGTCCAGACGACGCAGCCCGGGCACCGCAAAACGGCGGATGCGGCGAACCGGAGCGGCGACAGAGCCGCTGCCCCGGTTCGGCTCAGATGTTGCCGAACTCGGACAGCCGCAGCGTTTCGTTGTGGTTTTCGGCCCAGTCGATGGCCCAGGGGCTGGTGAACAAAAGCAGCCGGTTGCCGCGCATATCCTCCACGGCCTTGGTATCGCTGGTCAGGTCCAGCGCGCGCAGCTCGTAGCTGTCGGGCGGGTTCTGGATCCAGCGGATGTGCTCGAACGGCAGCTGCTGCATGCGGATCTCCACGTTGTACTCGGTGTTCAGGCGGTATTCCAGCACTTCCAGCTGCAAAACGCCCACCACGCCCACAACGACCTCCTCCATGCCGCCGCCCACCTCGCGGAAGATCTGGATCGCGCCTTCCTGGGCGATCTGCTCCATGCCTTTCACGAACTGCTTGCGCTTCATGGTGTCCTTTTGCTCAATGCGGGCAAAATGCTCGGGCGCAAAGGTGGGGATGCCCGCGAACTGCACCTTCTGCTTGCCGGTGCACAGCGTGTCGCCGATGGAAAAAATGCCCGGGTCAAACAGGCCGATGATGTCGCCGGCGTAGGCCTCGTCCACAATGGCCCGGTCCTGGGCCATCAGCTGGGTGCCGGTGGCCAGCTTGATGGTTTTGCCCTGCTGCACATGGTAGGCCTCCATGCCGCGCTCGAACTTGCCCGAGCAGATGCGCATAAAGGCGATGCGGTCGCGGTGGGCCTTGTTCATGTTGGCCTGGATCTTGAAGATAAAGGCCGAAAATTCCTCCCGCGCCGGGTCCACCGGCTCGCCGGTCAGATCGTCCACCCGGGCCAGCGGGGTGGGGGTCAGGCGCAGAAAATCGTTCAAAAACGGTTCCACGCCAAAGTTGGTCAGCGCCGAGCCAAAAAACACCGGGCTCAGCTCGCCGCGCAGCACCTTGGCCAGGTCAAACTCCTCGGCGGCGCCGTCCAGCAGCTCGATCTCATCGGTGAGCTGCTGGTGCAGGTACGGGGTGAGCAGCTCGTCCAGCCGGGGGTCGCCCAACTCGGCTTCGATCTCGTCCACCATCTTCACGCCGTTGGCGCGGCCGTCGCTTTCAAAGGCCAGAACCTTGCGGGAATTGCGGTCGAACACGCCCTTGAAGCTTTTGCCGCAGCCGATGGGCCAGTTCATCGGGTAGGTCTTGATGCCCAGGATCTCCTCGATGTTTTCCATCAGCTCAAACGGATCGCGGGCTTCGCGGTCCATTTTGTTGATAAAGGTAAAAATGGGGATGTGCCGCAGCGTGCACACCTTGAACAGCTTGATGGTCTGGGCCTCCACGCCCTTGGCCGCGTCAATGACCATGACGGCCGAGTCGGCGGCCATCAGCGTGCGGTAGGTATCCTCGGAAAAGTCCTGGTGGCCGGGCGTGTCCAGAATGTTCACGCATTTGCCCGCGTAGTTGAACTGCAGCACCGAGGACGTAACGGAAATGCCGCGCTGCTTTTCGATGTCCATCCAGTCCGACACGGCATGCCGGGCGCTCTGCTTGCCCTTGACCGAGCCGGCCTGGTTGATGGCTCCGCCGTACAGCAGCAGCTTTTCGGTCAGTGTGGTCTTGCCCGCGTCGGGGTGGCTGATAATGGCGAACGTGCGGCGGCGTTCGATCTCTTCACGGTTTGTCATACAGTGGGTTCTCTCCTGCTTTGATTGGGTGGTTGATTCAAAAAATAAGAGGCAAAGGCGGCGCCGGGGGTGTGCCCCGCGCGCGGCGGCTCCGGTCAGAAGATGCCGGTGGAACTTGTGTGTTACATGGGTTTGCCCTCGCGATCCTGCAAAATACCGATACCTTACTATATTACGCTATTTTGCTTCGCGGCGCAAGGGCAGCGGCACGGTTTCCGGCCCGAAAATGTGGCGCACGCCGCCCCGGCGGGGCAAAAAGCGGCAGGGCAGGACGCTTTGCGCCTGCCGGGGGCTGCAACGCTGTTTTAGCTCTGTGTCAGCCCGGGGGCCTTACCCCCGCCGGTGCGCCGCCAGAACAAAAAGCGCGCGCCCCCGGGCGGGCATCTGCCTGCCGGGGCCGTGCGCTTTTTATGTTCGGGGTTGTTCCGCTGCAGGGCCGCGTCAGCGCGGCTGGCCGCCTTTGCCGCGCCGGGCGCGCACCAGCTGCTCAAAGCTGCGCGGGGCGCTGAAATACCGGCCGTAGGGGTTTTGCAGCCCGGCGGGGCCGGGCTGGCTGCCGCGATCCGGCTGCGGGTTTGAGCCGGGCCGGGCTTTTTGGGGCGCGGGGGCCCCGCCCGGCGCAGGGGCGGCGCTGCCGGCGGGCGGCGCTGGGGGCCGGAGCGCGCAGGGCCCCCGGCGCGCGGCCCCGGGCTGCGCCGGCACCGGCCGCAGCCGGCGGCTCACGGCGCCTGCGCGCCGGCGGTCAGCGCCTGCCACAGTACCTCCGAGCCGGCCAGGGCCTGGGCTGCGGCGTCGGTCCACGCGCCGCGCCGCCCGATGCTGTAATCCGCCAGATACTGCTGGCAGTCGATGCCCAGCTCACATTCGATGCTCAGCCCGGCCAGCACCGGGCAGTCGGCCCAGCGGAAGACCATGTTCTCCCAATCCAGCAGGGCGGGGTCGGTGTTTTCGTCCCACGGGGGCATGGAGCCGTCCACATACAGCAGCCCCTGGGTGTACTGCTCAAACCCGGCCGGGTCATACAGTAAAAAGATCTGGGTCTCGCAGGTCTCAAAGTCCGCCGAAAGCTGGGTGGCGCCCGCCATCTGCAGATAGGGGTCGGTGCCGTCATCCTGCTGGTCCGCCGCGCCAAAGGCCAGCGTGTAGCTCTGCACCGCCAGCACCACCCGGCCGTCGCCGTTGCGGTCGTCGGCATAGGGGGTCAGCGCCGCCTGTACCGCCGTGCACACTGCGTCGGGCACGCCGGTGGGGTTGACAAAGGTGAGCGTGTAATCCGGCTCCGGCCCGCGGAAGATCACGGCGCGCAGCAGCGATGCGGCGAGCAGGACGCACAGCGCCGCCACGGCCACGGTTTTCCAGTGGTAGTGCCACCAGTTGGCGGCCTTTTCTTTTTTGGAATATTCGCGTGCCTCGTCCGGGGCCAGATCCTCGGGCCTGATGTCGCGCAGATAACGGTAACTTGCCATACGGTTGAACCTCGTGGCGGGCGCGGTGCGCCTGCCGCTGCCGGGGGCAGGCGCCTCCCGGCGGTGTTTATTCGGTCAGTGCGCCGGCGATCAGTGCCTGGACGGCCCCTGGCAGCGCCTTTTGCTGCTCGCGGGTCAGGCCGGCGGTCTCCACCGGCGGCAGGATACGCACCGTCACCGGCCCGGGGGTGATGATGTAATGCCGGTCCTCAAAAATGGCGCGGGTGCCGCTGATGGCCACCGGCACCACCGGCGCGCCGGCCTTGGTGGCCACGCGGAACGCCCCGCCCTTGAACTCGCCCATGCCGCCCTCTTCGCCCTTGTAGCGGGTGCCCTCGGGGAAGATGGTAAAGCTCTGGCCGGTTTTTACCGTGTCGGTGGCGGCGTTCAACGCCCTCATGCTGGCGTGCACATCGTCCCGCACCACGAACACGCACCCCAACAGCCGCATCCAGCGGCGCACCAGCGGGATCCTGTCGATCTCCTGCTTGGCCAGCAGGCCGTGGGGGCCGTCCAGCGCGGTGAGCATGACCGGGATATCAAAATAGCTGCGGTGGTTGGCCACAAACACGCAAGCGCGCCCCGCGGGGATGTTTTCGCGGCCGGTCACGGTCACTTTGACGCCGCCCAGTTTGAGCAGCGTGCCGCACCAGTGGGGCACATGCGGCTCCACAATGGCGCGCACCGCGGCCGCGTCGCCGGCGGCCAGGGCCTTTTCGCCCCGGCGCAGCACCGGCAGATGTACGATCATGTACCCGAAAAAGTAGGCGAACCAGACCACCATTCGCAGCGCATACAATACGACCAAAACGACGCCTCCCTTGCGCAGATCCCATTCTATGGGAAAAACTGCCTTTATTCTACCACAGATTTGTGAAAAAAGCAGGAACACTGTCGGGAAAAGTGATGGGAAAATCTGTGTTTTGGGGCGGCTGTACTTGCCAAATCCGCCAAATCGGGCTATTATTAGGGTGATGAATTATGCGCGATCCATAGAATTGCGGAAAGGGGGCGCGCGGCTGTGGAGCAAAGGCGGAACCTGATCCTGACCGGCACGGAAACCTTTTCCAAGGGCGGGCTGGATAACGTGGCGCTGGAAAACGGCAGCATCGTGCTGGATGGCGCGGCCGGCCGGCACATGCCGTTTGGCTGCTATACCACGCCGGAATTTGCGCTGCCGCCCTTTTGCAACCTGAATGTGAGCTGGAACGCCGATACCCCGGATAAAACCGTGATCGAGGCGCAGTGCCGCGTGCTGGCGGGCGGCGCGTGGACGGGCTGGATGAGTTTTGGCAAATGGAGTCCGGCCTACCCGCGCAAAAGCCCCGGCGGTAGCGCCGCAGGGCAGGACAAAATGGTGTTCTGCAGCGGCGACACCATCACGGTGGCGGTGCCGGGCGGCGGCAGCGCGGTGCAGCTGCGCATGAATTTGTATTCCGATGACGAAAAATGCACCCCCGCAGTGCGGCTGCTGGCTGTGGCCGCCCGCCCCCTTGCGTGGGAAAAGCTGGACGGCAGCCCGGTGAACCGCACCCTGTTTCTGCCGGAATACAGCATGCACCAGCACGACTACACCTTTGGCCAGAGCATGGATCTGCCGCTGGTGCTGGCGGGCATGATGAACCGCTACGGCGAGGATGTGCTGCCCGAGGAGCTGGCCTACGGCATGAGCGACGGCGCCACCGCTTTGTGCCGCAACGCGGCGTACGCGGCGGCCATGGCGGGCAGCTGCGGGTTCCGTTGCTGGCAGGCCTGGGCCGATGTGAGCGATTTGCGCGCCGAGGTCCGCGCGGGGTATTCCGCCGCTGTAGAGCTGGAAAACCGCGCCGGCCGCGAGATCAGCACCCGCTGGATGGGCCTGCACGGCTTTTGCCACGAAACGTCGCCCGCTGCTGACGCCGCTTTGCTGCCCGACCCGGCGGCTGCGCCGGGCGAGGGGGCGCTGCGGCTGCCTCTGACGGAATTCAGGCGGCTGTTCACCGGCCGGGCGCTGTTGCTGCGGCCCCGCATCCGGGGCACACAGCGCATCTGGCCGCGCCGCACGGGCTGTAGCCTCAAGCCGGGCGCTGCCCCGGGCGAATACCTGTTTGAACGGCGGGGCGAGCTGTGGCCCCTGCCGGAGAATTTCGGCGGCTGGCTGGCCGCCGCCCCGCACGACGGCGTGGCCCACGCCACCACCGCTGCCCGCACGTTCCTGCGGCTGCAGGGCAGCGCGGCGGGCGGGATCTGCCTGCCGCCGGAATATATCACGCCCGGCGCGCGTTATAGTATTTATGCAGTGGATGAGACCGGTTCGCTGCGTGTGGCGGAGCTTCGGCTCCCGGGCACGCCGCCGGCCCCGCCCGCCGCTGAAGAACCTGCAAACCGCAAACCATAAACCGATAAAGGAGAGAGCATTATGGAAAAATGTATCATCACCGTGGGCCGTGAGTTCTGCACCGGCGGCTATGACATTGCCGAAAAGGTCGCGCAGAAGCTGGGCATCAAGATGTACGACAAGGAGCTGATCACCCTGGCGGCTAAGGATTCGGGCCTTTCGGAAGAGGCGGTGGCGGCCAGCGAAAAGCAGCACACCCACAGCCTTTTGTACAGCCTGTATACCATGGGCAACGAGCTGCCCCTGGGCGATCAGGTGTTCATTCTGCAGAGCCGCATCATCAAGCAGCTGGCCGAGGAAGGCCCCTGCGTGATTCTGGGCCGCTGCGGCGACTATGTGCTGCGCGAGAACCCCAACGTGCTGCGCGTGTTCATCTACGCGCCCATCGAGTACCGCCGGGAGTACGCCCACTCCACGCCCTGGTTTGACGGCAAGAGCGAAAAGGAGATCGTGGACGAGATCAACAAGACCGATAAAAAGCGCGCCTCGTATTACAACTACTATACGCAGAACCGTTGGGGCGACGCCCACAACTACGACCTGGCCGTCAACGCGGCGCTGGGTCAGGACGCCTGCGTGGAGATGATCCTGACCGCGGCGGCCGCCAAGGCCAAGGCCTGCGCCGCGCCGGACTGGCGCCGCCCTGCCCGGCCGCGGCGGGACGGCGTGTGTTCGGCGCGCCCTGACCAGCGGCCGGAACAAATCATAAAAAAGAGGAGTAAACGGAACAAGTGGAGAAGACGATCAAACAAGCCCCCGCCGAGAACATCATGGGCACCATGAACGTGAACACCCTGCTCATCAAGCTGAGCGTGCCTATGATGATCTCGATGCTGGTGCAGGCGCTGTACAACGTGGAGGACTCAA
>CAMFSB010000064.1 GCA_945982465.1 uncultured Faecalibacterium sp.
GGATGGGAGAATCTGCGGAAGGCGGCAGCGGCTGAGCGTGCGGCCGGAATCAACCAGGCGCGCGGCTGCGGTGTGTGCGGCGTGCAGGGCAGCAGAACGGCCGCGTTTGCAGAAAACCGGCCGCGCCTGCATCCGCAGGGGATCCGGCCGGCCATGCCGCAGGGGGAGCAAAGCCGTGCCGGGGTCAAGGCGCGAAAGGCGCGCCGCCCAGCACAAACCGTTCCAGCAGCTCGGCCACGCCGTCGTGGTCGCAGTCGGCCCGGGTCACATAGTCGGCCTCGGCCTGCACATGGGCCATGCCGTTGCGCATCACCACAGCCACTCCGGCGGCGCGCAGCATCTGCAAGTCGTTTTCGCTGTCGCCTGCGGCCAGCGTGGCGGCGGGCGGCACGCCCAGGCGGCGGGCCAGCTCCAGCAGGGCCCGGCCCTTGTCCACGCCGGGGGCCGTGATCTCCAGATTATCGGGCGCACCCTGCACCAGCTCGATGCCCGCAAGCTGTACCAGGGCGGTCCGGGCGCGTTCCAGCTCGGCAGGGCTGGTAAAAAACAGGCAGAACTTTTCCACCTGGCCCGGCCGGGCAGCGGCGTAGGCGGCCAGGTCGGGCGTAACAATGTGAGTCTGGTCGGTCCACTGCCGCAGCGCCGGCCCCACCCGCCGGTATTCCTGCTGCAGGCCGGCCGGGGTGAGCACGTTGCGCCCGGCGGCAAACAGGTTGATCTCGCAGTCAAACGGGCGGATGCAAGCCAATACCGCGTCGGCCCGTTCCGGCGGCAGGGGGCTGCGCGCCAGCACATGGGCCGCAAAGGGGTCGGCCTGGCCCGGCGCAGGGCCGCAGCCTTCCGGCGGGCGGCGCCGCCGCACCGCGGCTGCAGGGTCGGCGCCCAGATCCAGCACCGCCGCCCCGTTGGCAGTGATGGCATACCGCACGCCCGGCAGCGCCAGCACGCATTCCGGCACGGTGGCGGCCGGGCGGCCGGTGGCGGGCACGATCACCGCGCCCTGCCGTACAGCCGCCTGAATGGCGGCCGCCGTGCGGGGTGTGATGCGCCCGCGGCTGTCCAGCAGGGTGCCGTCCAGATCCAGCGCCGCCAGCCGGATGGGCGGCGCGGCCTGCCCGCTTTGCGGGCCGATGGGGCCGCTGTGCGGCCGGGGATAATGCTGTTCCATAAAGGTTCCTTTCGTTTGCAAAAAAGGCGGGCGTTTGCAAAAAGAGGCGGGCGACGGCCGCGAAGCCGGCGGCGGTCGATCGGGGTGCTGCAAGCGCAGGCCCGGCAATAGCTGCGCCCCGGGCGGGATTGCACGTTTGGGGCTGTCGGCGGGCGGCAGGGGCATGCGGCCGCACATCCGGCCGAAAGCTGCCGCCCGGTCGTGCGCTGCCGCGCCCCGGCGCGTACCGAACAACGGTCTGTGGCCGCCCCGGGCGGGGGAGCACACTTTGGGCTGCGGGCGGGCACACTTATGCCCGGCCCAGAATCAACCGTTCCACCGCCAGGGCCACGCCGTCCTCGTTGTTGGAGGCGGTGATATAGTCCGCCGCGGCCTTTACCTCATCAAAGGCGTTGGCCATGGCCACGCCCACGCCCGCCGCGCGCAACATGGCGGTGTCGTTGCCGCCGTCGCCGCAGGCCATGGTGGCTTCGGGCGGGATGCCCAGCGCGGCGGCCAGCGCCAGCAGGCCGGTGCCCTTGTCCACGCCCGGGGCGTTCAGCTCCATGTTGTGCGGCAGGCTGGAGACCGGTGCAAGCCCCAGTGCCTCCATCTCGCCCCAGGCGCGCAGGCGCTCGTCCTCATGGCGGAAAAACAGGGTCAGCTTTTCCACGCCGTCGGGCTGGGCGGCGATCAAGCCGCGCAGATCCTCCACCGGTGTGCGGGACGCGCGCAGGTACGGCAGCAGGTTGGGCGGCACCAGATGGTCAAACGCGGCCAGATTGCGGGTGGTGGTGTAGCCCTTGCCGTCCTGAAACAGGTCGATGGTGCAGTCGTAGCAAGCCAGGCGGTCGTAGGCGCGCAGGGCCAGCGCGGTGGGCAGGTACTGCCGCACGATGCTGACCCCGGCGGCCAGATCCTCCACCCGCGCCCCGTTGGACACCAGGGCGTACCGCACGCCGGGCAGGGCCAGAAAGTCCGGCGCGATGCCGCTGACCGTGCGCCCGGTGGCCGGGATCACCACCACGCCCCGGGCCAGCGCTTCGGTCAGCGCCGCGGCGGTGCGGGGCGAAATGCGTTTTTCATCGTTGAGGACGGTGCCGTCCAGATCCAGCGCCAGCAGGCGGATGGGCAGATGTTCCATAGCGGGTCGGTTCCTTTCGTGGGGGGTGGTGTGAGGGGCGGGCCGCGCAAAAGCGGGCCGCCCGCCTGGTTACTGTCATTGTAATGCGCCGCCGCCGTTTGCGCAAGGGCGGGGCAAAAACGCGCAGGGCAAGCAAATCGAAATCGGCACAAAGCCGCCCGGCCCCGGGCCTGCTGTGTACCGCCCGGGGGCGCCTGCACCCCGCACCGCCCCGGCTTGCGCTTGCCCACCCCGGGTTTGCAACCGGCGGCGCGCTGTGCTACAATAAGCTGCATGCTGTTTGTGAAAGGAATTTTATACCCTATGAAACTGAAAACCCTGCTCACCGCCCGGCCGCATCTGGCCTATCAGCTGTTCTGGGTGCTGTATCTGGTGTGGTTTTTTACGCTCGACCGGCTCATTTCCACGCCGAAATACATCATCTGGTGCCCGCTGGATGACCGCATCCCGTTCTGCGAGTGGTTTTTTATCCCCTATTGCAGCTGGTTTTTCCTGCTGGCGGGGGTGCTGGCCTCGCTGTGGTGGTGCGACACGCCCTCCTACGACAAGCTGTGCAAAATGATGTTCTCGGGCATGATCTTCTGCCTGGTGGTGTACATGATCTGGCCCAACGGCCTGGCGCTGCGGCCCGACCTGGCCGCCCTTGGCCGCGAAAACCTGGGCACCTGGGTGATGAGCCTGCTGTGGCGGGCCGATTCGCCCACCAATGTCTGCCCGTCCATCCACTGCCAAAGCTCGGCGGCCATGGCGCTGGCGTTCAGCAAAAGCGCGCTGGCCAAACACCGCCCGGCGCTCAAGGCGGCGGCCTGGCTGTGGGCAGGGCTGATCTGCGTGTCCACCGTGTTCACCAAGCAGCACTCGGTGATCGACGTGGCATGCGGCGTGGCACTGGTGATCCCCTGGTATTTTATTTTGTATTGCAGAGGGGAAAATAAACAGAGCGTATAACCCGCCCGCTTCGCGCAAAAGCGACGAATTTTGCCCATCCCGGCGGCAAAACCTTGGCGCAGCCGCCAGTTGCACACAAAAAATCCTGTGCTATACTATAACCATCAACAGAGTAAGGCTGTGCGCGTCAAGTGCCGCATCAACGGGGAGTTGTGCTGCGGACGAAGGGGGAATGGCCCCCGCGGTGTGCAGCCTGCATCCCGCTGCTGCATGGAACAGGTACCGGCGGGGTGCGGCATTGTGCCGGGCCTTGCCGCCCGTTCTGCCGCGCCCTGTGTCAAAAAACGCAAACACGTTCCCGACCTTCTTTTATGTAGCCGCACGGACATAAAAGGAGGTTTTTATTATGTCTGGTGGTTCCCGCGATTTCCGCAAACTCCGTTCCCGCATCCGCATGATGTGCTACATCGGCGTGATGGCCGCGCTGTATGTGGTGCTGGCCTTGTTCGTGTCCATCCGCGCCGGCAACCTGCGCATCACCTTCGCCTCGCTGCCGGTCATTGTCACGGCGGTGCTGTTCGGCCCGGGGGCGGGCGCGGCGGTGGCGCTGGTGGGCGAGTTTTTCAACCAGCTGCTGACCTACGGCCTGTCGCCCACCATGCCGCTGTGGATGCTGCCGCCCGCTTTGCGCGGCCTTATGGTGGGCCTTGCCGCCCGCTGGCTGGCCAAGGGCGGCAAACTGCCCGAAAGCCGGCCCGTGCCCTATTATGTGTGCATCGTGGGCGCGGCGCTGCTCACCACCGCCGCCAACACGGTGGCCATCTGGCTGGACAGCGTGTTCTGGGGCTACTACTCGTTTGCGTATGTGTTCGGGGCCACCGCGTCCCGGCTGGTGGCCGGCGTGGTCACCGCCGTGCTGATGGCCACCGCGTCCATCCCGCTGGTGCGCAAGCTGCGGGGGCGGGTGTAACATGAGCTACGAAAGCACGCTGGCCTACATCCACGCCGTGCAGTGGGTGGGTAGCCGGCCGGGGCTGGCGCGCATCCGCACGCTGCTGGCCGCCCTGGGCAACCCGCAGAAAACCCTTCGCTTTGTGCATGTGGCCGGCACCAACGGCAAGGGCAGCACCTGCGCCATGCTGGCCGCCTGCCTGCAGGCGGCGGGGTATCGGGTAGGGCTGTTCACCTCGCCGTTTCTCAACCGCTTCAACGAGCGCATCCAGGTGGACGGCGTGCCCATCCCGGACGAAGAACTGGAAGCCGTCACCGACGCGGTGCGCCCCTTTGCCGACGCCATGGCCGACCCGCCCACCGAGTTTGAGCTGATCTGCGCCATCGGTATGGTGTATTTTGCCAGACAGCGCTGCGACATCGTGGTGCTGGAGGTGGGCCTGGGCGGCGCGCTGGACCGCTCCGTCGTGTTCGACCCGCCGGAATGCGCGGTGATCACCGCGGTGGGCTATGACCATGTCAGGGAGCTGGGCCCCACGCTGGCGCAG
Source organism: uncultured Faecalibacterium sp. (assembly GCA_945982465.1). Lineage (GTDB taxonomy): Bacteria > Bacillota > Clostridia > Oscillospirales > Ruminococcaceae > Faecalibacterium. The sequence goes on from CAMFSB010000064.1 coordinate 4,679, forward strand.
ATCGCTGCGGCCAAGGCGGGCATCATCAAGCCCGGCAGCCCGGTGGTGTACTACGGCAGTGAGCCGGAAGCCGACGCCGTGGTGCGCAGCGCCTGCGCGGCGGCCGGCGCGCCGCTGCACCCAGTGCCGTTTGACCGGCTGCAGGTGGGCGAAAGCACGCTGGACGCCATCACCTTCAGCTTTGACGGGCTGGACGGCGTGCACCTGCCGCTGATCGGGGCCTACCAGCCCCGCAACGCGGCTGCGGCCATCACGGCGCTGCGGCTGCTGCGCCAGCGCGGCTGGGCGCTGCCCGACGCGGCCATCCGCACCGGGCTGGAGCACACCGCCTGGCCCGGCCGGTTCGAGGTGCTGCGCCGCCGGCCGGTGTTTTTGCTGGACGGCAGCCACAACCCCCAGGGCGTGCGCGCCACGGCCGAAAGCCTGCGCCGCACCTTCCCGGGGCGGAAGTTCACCTTTTTGCTCAGCATCATGGCCGATAAAGACAGCGCCGACATGCTCTCGGTGCTTGCGCCGCTGGCCGAACGGTTCGTCACGGTGGCGGCCCATACGCCCCGCGCCCTGCCCGCGCCGGAGCTGGCCGCGCGCATCCGCGCGCTGGGCTGCCCGGCCGAAGCCGCGGCCACCATTGAAAACGGCGTGGCGCTGGCGCTGCGCCGCGCGGACGGCGGCGTGGTGTGTGCGCTGGGCACGCTGTATTTTTCCGGCGATGTGCGCCGCGCCGTGGACGCGGTGTTGCCCGCGCCGGGCGGCGAAAAAAGCTGAGCGCGGCCGGCCGCTCCCGGGCGGCCCCGGCGCGCATCGGCGCATTCAAACACACGGCTCCCCGCCAGCCGCCCGGCCCGTTTCGGGCGCTGGGGCTGCGGGCGGGGCGCAGGATCTCCGTTTTTTTGCAAAGGCAAGGCGCCGGTACTGGCGCTTTGCCTTTTTCTGCGCTATACTGAAACGAAGTACGGCCTGCAAGGCCGTGCTGCGGATGGGAGATGAGCAAAACGTCAACCGAACAAACGATCCGGCCCGGCGGCGCGATGACGCCGCTGTTTACCGACCGGGAGCTGGTGCGCCTGGTGGTGCCGCTGTTCATCGAGCAGTTGCTGGCCGTGACGGTCGGCGTGGCCGACACCATGATGGTGTCGCGCTGCGGCGAAGCGGCGATCTCGGGCGTGAGCCTGGTGGATATGATCAATTTGCTGATCATCAACCTGTTCGCGGCGCTGGCCACCGGCGGCGCGGTGGTGGTCAGCCAGTTTCTGGGGGCGCAGCGCCGTGCCGACGCCACCCATGCCGCCGGCCAGCTTACCGTGCTCAGCGTGCTGCTGGGCAGCGGCGTGGGGCTGGTGTGCATCGCGCTGGCCCGGGGCATCCTGTCGGTGGTGTACGGCACCATCGGGGCGGATGTGCTGGCCGCCGGCGTGACCTATCTGCGCATCACGGCGCTGAGCTACCCGTTCCTGGCGCTGTACAACGCGGGCGCGGCGCTGGCGCGCAGCATGGGCGATTCCCGCATTTCCATGCGGGTGTCCGTCATTATGAACCTGGTCAACGTTACGGGCAACGCGGTGTGCATCTTTGGCCTGGGCATGGGGGTCGAGGGCGTGGCGCTGCCCAGCCTTGTCTCCCGCGTGCTGGCCGCCGTGCTGATGGTGCGGGCCTGCCGCAAGCCGGGCAACCTGATCCGCCTGCAGGCGGAAAAATCCATCGACGGCGCCATGGCCCGGCGCATTTTGCACATCGGCATCCCCTCCGCGTTTGAAAATAGCCTGTTCCAGGCCGGGCGCGTGCTGGTGGTGAGCATCATTTCCACCTTTGGCACCGTGCAGATCGCGGCCAACGCCGTGGCCAACAACCTGGACAGCATGGGCTGCATCCCCGGCCAGGCGGTCGGCCTGGCCATGGTGTCGGTGGTGGGCCGGTGCATCGGCGCGCTCCAGCCCGAACAGGCCGTGCGCTACACCCGCAAGCTTCTGGGGTGGGCATACTGCGCCATGGCGGCGTCCAACGGGCTGATCCTGCTGTTTCTGCGGCCGCTTTTGGGCCTGTACGACCTGACGGCCGATACCATGGCGCTGGCCATGCTGCTGGTGCGCATCCACGCGGGCTGCGGCATCGCGCTGTGGCCGGTCGCGTTTGTGTTGCCCAACGCCCTGCGCGCGGCCAACGACGTGCGCTTTACCATGACGGTGTCCATCGCCAGCATGGTCACGCTGCGCATCGTGCTGTCGTACATTCTGGGCGTAGGCTTTGGCCTTGGCGCGCTGGGCGTGTGGTACGCCATGGTGGCCGACTGGGTCTGCCGCGCCGGCTTGTTTGTGTGGCGCTGGCGCAGCGGCCGCTGGCGCGCCCAATATCACGCAGACTGAACGCGCCGCCAAGAGCGCAAAAAGACAAGCGCCGCCCTGCTGTGCGGCGGCCAAAACGAAAGGACGTGACCCGATGAAGCTGATCAGTTGGAACGTGAACGGCCTGCGGGCGTGCCTGGGCAAGGGCTTTGCCGAGGCGTTCGCCGCGCTGGACGCGGATATTTTTTCGCTGCAGGAGACCAAAATGCAGCCCGGCCAGGCGGATTTTGCGCCCGACGGCTACATAGAATATCTGTGCAGCGCCGAGAAAAAGGGCTATTCGGGCACGGCGTGCTACACAAAGCAGCCGCCGCTGTCGGTGCGGTACGGCTTGGGGCTGGAGCGCTACGACGGCCCGGCCGCCGCCGGTGCGCCGGGAGCCGCGCAGAGTTGCTTGCGCGGCGAGGGTCAGGGGCCGCAAAGCGGCGAAAGCCCCAGCGGGGCTTTTGACCTGACGGCCCGGTCGCGGAGCGACGCCGCGCAATGGTGCGTGCGCGGCGAGGGTCAGGGGCCGCAAGCCTGCGTGCGCGGCGAGGGCCGCGTGATCACGCTGGAATACGAAAACTTTTTCCTGGTCAACTGCTACACGCCCAACAGCCAGGACGGGCTGAAGCGGCTGGACTACCGCCTGCAGTGGGAGGACGATTTCCGCGCCTATCTGCTGGCGCTGGACGCCCAAAAGCCGGTGATCCTGTGCGGCGATCTGAACGTGGCTCACTGCGAATGCGACCTGAAAAACCCCAAGACCAACCGTCAGAACGCCGGCTTTACCGACGCCGAGCGCGGCAAAATGACCCAGCTGCTGGCCGCCGGCTTTGCCGACAGCTTCCGCCTGCTGCACCCCGACACCATCCAGTACAGCTGGTGGAGCTACCGCTTCCACGCCCGCGAAAAGAACGCGGGCTGGCGCATCGACTATTTTCTGGTGTCGGAGCGCATCGCTGGCAAAATCCGGGCTGCCGCCATCCATGATGAGATCTTCGGCTCGGATCACTGCCCCGTGGAACTGGTCATCGACCTGTAACGCCGCCCCGCCGCGCCCGCGGCCGGAAATGCGAAGCGCCCCCTGTGCCCAGCCGCTGTACCCGCGGCCGGAAGGAACGCAAAGCGTGCCGGCCCGCGGCCCTGCCTGGCCTGCCCCAAACGTGCCGCCGCGCCC